>JAKJFB010000520.1 GCA_022705125.1 Pseudomonadota bacterium | reverse complement strand
CGTTATACCCACGGCGTCACGAACGTGGCGATGGCCGTCGCCAAGCTTTTGGGTTTTGACCTGTGTCCGCGGCTGCGCGATCTGCGTGAGCGAAAGCTCTTCGTGCCCAGGGGCTGGCCGGTGCCGGAGAGCCTGGAGGGCGTCACCGTGCGCCGGGTGTCGGTGAAGGCGATCGAGCGCGGCTGGGACGACCTGGTGCGCTTGGCGGCGTCGATTCGGGCGGGCAAGGTGTCCGCGGCGCATGCCATCCACCGGCTGGGGTCAGCAGCGGTTGGCGACCCGCTGCACCGCGCTGCAGAACACCTTGGGCGCCTGCTGCGAACGCTGTTTCTGTGCGACTACCTGGCCATCCCGGACTATCGGCGCGAGATCCACACGCTGCTCAATCGCGGCGAGTCGGTGCATCAGCTGCAGCGTGCCATTCATGGCGGCCAGGTGGCCCCTGAGCGTGGCCGCCGGCGGCAAGAGATGGCGGCAATTTCGGGAGCTCACGCACTGTTGACCAACATCGTGTTGGCGTGGAACACGAATCGCATGGACACAGTGGTGACGAAGCTCAACCGGGATGGCGTCGGCATCGAGGAGGACTGGCTGCGGCGAATTGGCCCGGCGCACTTCTCGCACATCAACTTCCGTGGGACGTTCCGGTTCAACGTCGAGCGCTACGCGGACGTGCTGGTAGAGGGCACCGCCGGGCTTGGCGCGGCCAGGCCTGGCCGGTGAGCCCGCGGTACCGTCCCGAAAGCCGGGATGTCGGCGATGGGACGGTCAGCTGACCTTCAGCGGCGACAGGTGACGGGCGGCCAACGACCCAGAGCGGGCACACAGGTTGTGTGACTCGGTGCCACAAAGGCGTCCTTCGATAGCTCGCATCGAATTCAAGAGCGCCGGGCCAGACTCCTGGCGCCGGTCCCGGGGCGGCCTGACGCTTCCGTCGCGGCCCTGATGACAATCTCGGTACTCGACGGTGTCGCGACTGGCTCCGGTCATTTCGGCCGCGCAAGGCCATCGCAGAGAGCGATCATGTGTAGCGCTCAATGCTGGGCGGCGGCCCGGGGTGCCGGCGGTAAGTTGGGGTCGTAATCGGCGGCGCTGGGATGGTCCTTGCGGCCCGCAGGTGCCGCCGTGGTGGCGTCGACCAACTGCTGCGTGACGATGTACGAGCTGCGGGTTCCGGAGATGGCAATGCCCAGCCGGGTTGAATTCAGTACGCGAGATGCCACTGCAGACTAGAAGATGCCGGCATCGAGGCTCGCTGCATCCCCGTGTGCCAGCTACGATGGCGTGCGAGCCTTCGCGGCTGCAGGAACGCGACACCGCCGTGCCGAACCCAGACACCACCCTACCAGCGCCCAAGGCGAACCCGAGTCCACATTCGTCGAATGCGGAACTGCAGGTCTTCGAACGACTGCTCGCAGAATTGTCGGCCGGCTTCATCGGCCTGGCTGCCGGACACATCGACGCGGCGATCGAAGACGCGCTGCGCCGCATCGTGCTGGCGCTGGACATCGACCGCTCCTCGCTGATCTCGGTGGATGCGGTCACCGGACGCATCGAGACCACGCATTCCTGGGCTTTGGAAGGCATCGATCGAACGCCGCCGACGGACATCGTGCAGAGCAATCCCTGGGCCTTGAGCTGCGCGCGCGCCGGCCGCCCCGTGGTCTTTGCCCGCCTGGATGAGTTGCCGGCGCAAGCGGCGGTAGACAAGTCCACCTTTGCTCGCATGGGACTGAAGTCTCATGTCGGCATGCCGATGTGGGTGGGCGGGCGCCTGCGCGGCAGCCTGACCTTCGGGTCGTTGCGCCGCGAACGCGAATGGCCGGACGAGTTGCTGGGCCGCATGCGGCTGCTCGCCGATGTTTTCGCCAGCGTACTGGCGCGCCAGCACGCCGAACAGCAGCGCGAGCGCGTGCTCGACTTCGAGCGTCTGGCCTCGCGCACGCTGAGCGCACTGCTGATCGCTATGCCCCAGGACGAAGCGCGCATCATCGAAGCCGGCCTGCACGACATTGCGGCCTTCCTCGGCGCGGACCGGGCGACGCTGTGGGAAATCGGCGACGACCAGCGCTTCCGTCGCGCGCACCACTGGTTCGCCGACGGCGTGCCCGGCATCGAGGAATGGTCGGCGCAGGCTCTGCCGTGGATCCATGCCCGCCTGAACACAGACGCCCTGGTGCGCTTCGCACGGCTGGGCGAACTGCCGGCAGATGCCGACGCCGACCTGCAGGCGCCGCGGTGCGGGTCGAATGCGACTGGCCCGACGAGCTGGTGCCGAGCGTGCGCCTGCTGGCGGAAGTCTTTGCCACGCTGCATGTGCGGCGCCATGCCGAGCGCCGCGAACGTGCCGCCGAATCGGAAGCCGCGCTGTGGCGCGAGCAGTTCGCGCATGTCGTGCGGGTGCACACCGTCGGCGAGATGTCGGCGGCGCTAGCGCATGAGATCACCCAGCCGCTGGGG
>JAKJFB010000051.1 GCA_022705125.1 Pseudomonadota bacterium | reverse complement strand
CGGGGGATGCCCGGGCCGTGCAAGGGGTCGAGTACGCTGTGACGGGCCGGCGTCAGAGGAAGAAATCCTCGTTCTCGGCACCGAACATGGACGAGCCCCAGTTGCGGCCGAACTTGCCGACGTTGTTTGCCACGTGGGTGCGACCGGCGTTGATGTCCAGCCACGCCTTGTTGATCGGGTGATTCCTGAATACGCCCTGCGCGCCAGAGTAGATGAACAACTCGTTGATCGCCGCTGCGCATTTGGGCGCCACCAGCGAGGCGTCGTAACGCATCTTGATCCGCTGCTCGATCGGCAGCTGCGTGCCGGCCGCCGCCGCTTCGAACATCAGGTCGAAGTTGCGCGCCATGATCGTGCGGCACTCGTCGATCACGCTGGTCGCCTGCGCGGCCGCCGCCTGCGCGCCCGGATCCTGCGCCACGCGCTTGGCGTCGTTCAGGCCCACGCGATCGCGGTTGATCTTGATGAAGGACTCCAGCGCGGCCTGCAGCGCGCCGATCGACGACGAGCACACGGCGCGCACGAAGATCTGGCCGAAGGGCAGGCGGTACAGCGGGCTGGTGTTGACCTTGTTGCCGGGGCTGTCGCACAGGAAACCGTCGATCGAGCGGTGCGTGCGGTATTCCGGCACGAAGGCATCCTCGACCACGATGTCGTGGCTGCCGGTACCTTCGAGGCCGCTCACGTCCCAGTTGTCGACGATCGTGTAGTCGCTGATCGGCACCAGGAAGGTGCGATAGTCCGGCTCATCGCCGGCCGCTTTCGGCGGCACCACGCCACCGAGCATGGCCCACTTGCAGTGCTTGGAGCCGCTGGAGAAGTTCCAGCGCCCGCTCAGGCGGTAGCCGCCCTCGACGTGCGTGACCTTGCCGACCGGCATGTAGGACGAGGAGATCAGCGTGTTGTCGTCCTCGCCCCAGACATCCTTCTGCGCGCGGTCATCGAACAGCGCCAGCTGCCAGTTGTGGCAGGCGACGACGCCGAGCACCCACGCGGTGGACATGCAGCCCTCGGCAACCGTCATCTGCACGTCGAAGAAATCCATCGCATCGAGTTCGAGCCCGCCCCAGCGCGCCGGCTGCAGGATCTTGAAGAACCCGGCATCGATCATCGCCTGCACGTTCTCGGGCGGCAGGTGATGCAGCCTGGTGGCCTCGGCAGCGCGTTCGCGCAGGGCCGGTACCATCGCGCGCGCGCTGTCGCGCAGCTGCTGCTTGAGCGCGGCGCGATCCGCGCCCTGGGGGGCTTTCTTGAGTGCAGACGATTGGCTCATGGCTCTTGCTCCTGGTGGATGCTGGTTTGCAGTTCCTGGCGGTGTCGCGGTTGCCCTCGCGGGCATGCTCGCCGAATCACCCCATGGATAGAATTATCGGTATGGCATCAAGTATCCGCATCACCGATATGGGCTAAATTGCATGGTCGCGCTTCAGCCCTGACCCCAGCGGTGACCCCAGTGGCTCTCGCGCTTGCTGAAGGTCGGCACGTAGTTCGACCAGTCGAGCTGCAGGCCGTCGAAGCCGTACTCGAGCGCGAAACCGGCCGGCGTCTCGACGTAGATCGACACCATGCGGTCGTTGGTGTGCCGCCCGAGGCAGGTGATCACGCGCACCCCGTTCGCATGCACCCGGTCCATGAAGCCGCCCAGCGTGTCGAGGTCGGGCACTTCCACCATCAGGTGCACCAGGTCGCCGGGCAGCGGGTCCTTTGACTGGAACAGCGCGAGGCTGTGGTGGCGCGGGTTGCTCGCATGCAGGAAATGCAGCCCCTGCCCGGGATCCGTCGGATCGGGGGAGAAGTGCAGGTGCAGGTAATCCGTCTGGCCGAATCCCATGACTTCGGTGAAGAAGCGGTGGGAGGCCTCCAGATCCGGCGTGGCCGCGGCGATATGGCCCAGCCCCATGGTGCCGTTGAACCCGGTGACGAAGGCCTTCACGCCGACCGGCGAGACCAGCGGCAGGTAATCGAGTTGCAGGTAGTAGAAGAGTTCGCAGCGCAGGCCGCCCGGTGCGGTGAACGCGACCATCTCGCTCAGCAGCCGCGCCTTGCACGCCTCGGCCGGGGCGCGCTGGCAGGCGATGCCGGCTGCCTCGAGTTCGCGCACGGCCTGCGCGAACTCCTGCGGGCCGGCGACTTCCCAACCCGCAGCCCCGAAGCGGTCCTGCTCGCCCTGCACGATGCGAAAGCGGTACGGGTACTCGTCCATCTTGAGGTAGAGCACGCCGTCCTCCTGCACGGACGGCGCCACCATCAGGCCCATCACGCGGGTGCCGAAGTGCTCCCACTTCGCCAGGTCGGTCGTCTCGATGACGACATAGCCCAGTGCCTTGGTATCGATCATGCGCTGCAAACTCCTGTTGCTGTGGCCGGGCTCAGAGAGACACGTGTTCCTTGTGCTTCACGAGGTCTTCCGGGATGTCGGCCACGTTCAGGTAGAATTGGCTGTACCACTTGCGCAACATGTGGATCGGGCCGTCACCGTCGCACAGCACCGGGTTGCCCACGCGCACCTTGTTGTCCCAGATCTCGACGTCCTGGATGAAGGAGTCGATGCTCATGCGCGTGTACTTGTCGACCATGTCGCGGTTCACGACATCGGGCAGGTTCGGGTCCTTCTTCATCATCACGCCGAAGTTGATGATGAACTTGTTCATGTGCACCGGGTAATGGCTGACCAGCAGGTGCACGGTCACCGGACGGCCGTAGAGACTGCCGGTCATCGTGGTGGTCATGTAGGCCGGACCCTCGTAGATCGCGGTCGTGGTCATCCCGGTGGTGCCGTCCTCGAGGATCTCGTGGCCGCCTTCCATCACCTGGATGTAGCGGTGCCCGTCCTGGATGTTCTTGAAGCTCTTGACGCGCGAATAGTGCACGGGGCCGAAGTGGCCGAGATCCGCCATGTTGTCGACGAGCTCGCGGCAATTGTTCTCGATCGGCACCTGCGTCATGGTCCAGTCGGTCCACGCGCCGGAGTAGTAGTCCTCCATGCGCACGGGCTCCTGCGCGGCGATCGGCGGGTTGTTCTCCGGGTCGTTCCACACGAACAGCAGGCCGTTCTTCTCCAGCACGGGCCAGGATTTCACGACCGCCTTGTCGGGAATCTTCTTGGCGTAGGGGATGTCGTTGCACACGCCGTCACCGCCCCAGCTCCAGGCGTGGAACGGACAGACCAGCGAGTCGTCCTTCACGTAGCCCTTGCTGAGGTCGGCGCCCATGTGCGGGCAGTAGGCGTCGAGTATGTGGACCTGTCCGTCCTTGTCGCCGCGATACACCGCGAGGCGCGTGCCGAAGACGTCGAACATGCGCGGCTTGGTCGTGAACTCGGATGCCTTGTCGAGCACGTGCCAACCGCGCGCGTAGCGCTCGGGCATCGTGTCGGCGACGATGATGTGCGGTTTTCGGGGGGTGGCGGGCTGGTTCATCTGCGCTCTCCTGTTGTTGCCGACTGGCGTGATTGTCTGGCGTGGCGCCATTCTTTGTCGCCGGCATGCGACATGAATCGTCCGAACGGAGGATGGACCAGGCTATTGCAGGGCTGAATGATCTGGATCAAGAAATGCCGGTGCGCTCGCGCCGTGTGCGCCCGTTGCGTCCTCAGCGCGCACGCCTGGCCATGAACACCGCGCGCAGCGGCGCCGGGTAGCCCTCGCGGGTCAGCCGCGGATCGGCAGGGTCGAGGAAATCCGCGAGCGATTCGAAACGCATCCACGGCGTACGGCGCTGCTCCTGCGTCGTGGTGGTGGCGACATCGACCAGTCGCACGTCGCGAAATCCCGCGCGCCGCAGCCAGCCGAGCATCGCCGCCGGGCTGGGGATGAACCAGACGTTGCGCATCATCGCGTAGCGGTCCGCGGGCACCAGCACGCGCTCGGCATCGCCTTCGACTACCAGTGTTTCCAGCACCAGCTCGCCCCCGGGGCGCAGCGCATCGAGCAGCTCGCCGAGGTGCTCGAAGGGCGAGCGGCGGTGGTAGAGCACGCCCATCGAGAACACCGTGTCGAAGCAGCCCAGGCGCGGCGGCAGGTCCTCGGCGCGCAGCGGCAGCAGCAGTGCACGCGGATCATCGAGGTAGTGCTGCAGCGCGCGAAACTGCGCCAGGAAGCGCAGCGTCGGGTCGATGCCGAGCACGTAGCCGGCACCGGCGCCCAGCATGCGCAGCGCGTAGTAGCCGTTGCCGCAGCCGACGTCGAGCACGCGACGCCCGCCGAGATCCAGGTGCGGCGCGATGCGTGCCCATTTCAGGTCGGAGCGCCACTCCGTGTCGATATCGATGCCGAACAGCGAGAAGGGCCCCTTGCGCCACGGGTGCAGTTGCTGCAGCGCCTCGTGCAGGCGTGCGCGGGTCTCGGGGTCGATCTGCGCGGCGCTGCCGATGCGCACCGCCGCGTTGCCGAGGTCGACGTCGGTCGGGCGCAGCGCGGGCAGCGCGGCCAGTGCCGCCTCCCAGTCGCCGGCATCGCCGTGGCGCAGCTGCGCGAGGCAGCGCTGCAGCGCCTCGCCCAGCGGTGCGACGGCGCCGCCCAGCGGAGCCGCTGCCAGCGCATCCCCGAGCCCTGCGAGCAGGCTCATCTCTCGGCCAGCAGCGAGGCGAAATTCAGGCACTGCAGCCCGAGCGTGACGCGCCTGAAGCCGGCCGCGAGCAGGCGGCGGCGGTGCGTCGCCAGCGTCTCCGGGATCAGCACGTTCTCGATCGCGGCGCGCTTCTGCGCAACCTCGAGCGCGCTGTAGCCCTGCAACTGCTTGAAGTCGTGGTGCAGCGTCTGCAGCAGTTCCTGTTCCGCGGGATCGTCGAAGGCGAGCTTCTCGGAGAGGACCAGGCAGCCGCCGGATCGCATGCCGGTGGCGATGCGCGCGAGCAGCGCGGCGCGGCCCGCGGGCGGGATGAACTGCAGCGTGAAATTCAGCGTGACCAGGGAGGCATCGCCCAGTGCGGTCTCGCACACGTCCTGGCAGCGGATCTCCACCGGCACGGGCGAGGCGTCGGTGGCGACGATCGCGCGGCAGCGCTCGACCATGTCGGCGGAGTTGTCGATCCCGATCACGTGGCAGCCCGCGGGTGCATTCTGCCGGATCGCCAGCGTGGAGGCGCCCAGCGAGCAGCCGAGGTCGTAGCAGCGGCTGCCGGGCTGCGCGAACCGGCGTGCCGCGACCGCGATCAGCTGCAGCGTGAGCGCGTAGCCGGGCACCGAGCGCGCGATCATGTCGGCGAAGACCTCGGCAACCGCGGCATCGAAGCGAAAGGCGGCGATCTGCTCGCGCGCCTCGGCGTAGACCGCGTCGCGCGCGCCGTGGCGCGGTGTGTGGTTCGTGCTCATCGCGCCGCCTGTAGCTCGGCGCCGTGAGTGGCGGGACGCCACTGCCGGTGCGCGTCGTCGAGGCCCTTGCGGGCCAGCAGTTCGTCAAAGCCCGCATGGTCCAGCGCGTCGTGCTCGCGCAGCACCGCCGCCAGCCCGAACAGCCGCCCGGCATAGAGCGCGCGTCCCGGCGCGCTCATCGCGCCAGGCGCGAGCTGCGCGCTGTGCTCGGCGAGCGCCGAGCGCATGCCGGCCGGCAGGTTCCAGGCCACCGCCAGCGCATGCGCCGCGGCGTCGGCGCGTTCCGTGACCAGGCGCGCGAACACTTCCGCGCGCGGCGCCAGACCGGGCGTCGCCTCCTGGTAGTGCGTCAGCGCAGCGCGGAACACCGTCACGGCGCCCAGTGCGTGCACCAGCCCGAGCACGTGCGCCGCGACCGGATCGCCGCTTGCGCCGGCGCGCGCGAAGGCGGCTGCCGCCAGCGCCGATTGCAGGCCGAGCTGCCAGGCGGCGTGGCCGAAGGCGGCGAAGGGTTGCGCGGGCAGCGCAAAGGCCGGCTGCACCAGGGCGCTGGCGATCACCGCGCGCAGCGGCGCGGCGCCGAGCGCGGCCAGCGCGTGTTCGAGCTCGGTGAAGGACTCGGCGGCATGGCCGAAAGCCGGGTCGGCGGCGAGTTCCAGCACGGCGCCGGCGAGCGGGGGATCGCGCCGCAGCGTGTCGAGCAAGCCGTGCAGCGCCGCATCATCCCCGCCGGCGGCGAGCAGCGGCGCGAGCAGCGCGGGCGGCTCGGCGACGGGTGCGAGCGCGGCGCGGCGCAGCGTCTCGAGCATCGTCTCGTGCTCGTCGGGCAGCGCGTGGGCGAAGCGCGCGACGCCAAACGCGCGCCGGTTCAGCTCGCGCAGCATCGCATCGGCCATGGGGTCGCGAAACGGCGCGCCGGGCGGGATCGTCGGTGCCGGCGCTGCGCCGGCGCTGGCGAGGCCTGTGCCGCGCGTCACCGGGGCGAGGCGGCGGTTGTACTGGCGCGCGCGCCAGGCGAAGGCGATCGCCGCGAGGCTCACCGCGAGCAGCAGCGCGACGCGGAGGAGCAGGTCGTCGTTGGACATCGTTTCCCTGGCTGGCGGGTCGGGGAGGCAGGCGCAGTATAGCCGCGATGGGGTACATTAGACGAAGTCCCTGCGGCGGAACGGCCATGACCGAGCGCGACAAGACCACGCTGAAACGCATCCGCACCGGCAGCTTCGAGCGCCGCCTGAGCCTCACGCGCACCGGGCTGCTGGCCGGCACGCGCTACATGGCGCAGTCCGCCTCCTCGCTGCTGCTGCCGCGGGCGCGGCGCGCCGAGCACCGTCGTGCCGCGCTAGGCGCGCAGGCCCGCTACCTCGTCGAGGAACTCGGCAAGCTCAAGGGCAGCGTGGTCAAGATCGGGCAGATGATGGCGCTCTACGGCGAGCATTTCCTGCCCGATGAAGTCACGGTCGCGCTGCATGTGCTGGAGGATCGCACCGTCGCGCTGGAGTGGCCCGTGATCCGGCGCGTGCTCGAGCGCGAGCTCGGGCGCCAGCGGCTGGCGGAGCTCGACATCGACCCGGTCCCCATAGGCGCCGCCTCGCTGGGGCAGGTACACCTGGCGCGGCGGCTCGCGGACGATCGCGCGCTGTGCCTGAAGGTGCAGTATCCGGGCGTGGCCGACTCGATCGACGCCGATATCGACGCGGTGGTGCGGATGCTCGAGCTAGGACGCATGGTGGCGCCCACCGAGGAGTTCCGCTCCTGGCTCGAGGAGGTGCGCGAGATGCTGCACCGCGAGGTCGATTACACGCTCGAGGCCGCGAAGACGCAGCTGTTCCACGAGCGGCTGAAGCGCGACCCGCGCTTCGTGGTGCCCGCGGTGATACCGGAGTTCTCAACCGCGCACGTGCTGGCCACCAGCTTCGAGCAGGGCTACGCGGTGACCAGCGCCGATGCCGAGGCACTGCCGCTGGCGCGGCGCAACGCGCTGGGGCGCGCGTTTCTCGAGTTGTTCCTGCGCGAGATATTCGAGTGGAAGGAACTGCAGACCGATCCGAACTTCGGCAACTATCGCGTGCGGCCCGCCGCGACGGCGCGCGGGCGCGACCGCCTGGTATTGCTCGATTTCGGCGCCGTGCAGCAGTACCCCGACAGTTTTCTCGATCCGCTGAAGCAGATGATCCGCGGCGCGTACCAGGGTGACATCGAGCAAGTGCGCCAGGGCGCGCTGGAGCTCAGGTTCATCCGCCCGGAATTCCCCGCACACGTGCAGCAATCCTTCGCCGAGGTCTGCGCCGGCGTGATCGAGCCGCTGGTGTGCCGCCCGGGCAACGTGCCGGCGCAGGCGCTGAACCGCGAGGGCCAGTACCGCTGGCGCGACAGCGATCTGCCCTCGCGCATCGCCTCGCGCGCCGCGAAGGCGGCCTTCAGCACCTATTTCCGCGTGCCGCCACGCGAGTTCGTGTTCCTCAACCGCAAGCTGATCGGGGTCTACACCTTCATCGCGGTGCTGGGGGCCGAGTTCAACGGCGCCGACATCCTCGAGAAGTACCTATGAGCCCAGCGCCTGGCGCAGCCGCTGGAGCTGCGCGACGATGATCGCGCGATTGCGCGGCCCCATGCGGATCAGCAGCTTCTGCGACTCCGGCAGCGCCTCCAGCGCCGGGTCGGCGTACTTGTAGAACACTGCCGGCTGCTTCAGTTCCAGCTCGCCCGCGGGGGCGGGCGCGGCCAGCATCAGCTCGATGCCGTCGAGGATCGCCTCGCGCACGCGCTCCTCGCCGTTGCCGAGTTCCTCGTACGCCTGCTGCAGCAGTGGTTCGTAGCGCAGGTACCAGCGCGCCAGAGCCGCGGTGTCCAGTTCCGCGAAGGCCGCGACCACGGCGTCGTAGCGCGCGTGATTCGCGGTATCCAGGAATATCCGCTCCCCGCGTTCCACCACGATCAGCTTGCCCGGCACGGCGGGCAACGGCAGCTTGTCGCGCACCAGGCGGCCGCGGGCGAAGCCGTTGGCGAGCGCCGCGGCACGCGCCAGCAGGTTGTCCGGTGCGAGGCTGGGATGTGCCGCCGCGGGAACGATGTCGGCCAGGGTGGTGCGCACCTCGACGTCGCTCTGCGCCAGCGCGGGCAGCGGTGGCGCAGCGGGCTCGGCAGGGGGCATCGGTTCGGCGGGCGCGGCCTGCGCCGCGCCGGTATCGCGCGGTCGGATCGGCGCGCCCATCGTCACGCGGTAGCGCGCGCCGCCCAGGCGCTCCACGCGCACCGGCACCAGTTCGCAGTCCTGCTTCAGCGCGAGCCGCGCGGGCACCGTGTTGGTCATCGCGGCATGGCCGAAGTACGGCACCGCCTCGCCCTGGTCGAGGCGCGTGTCGCAGGCGAGGCCCACCGAGTGCCCGGCGCGCAGCTCCGTGATCAGGCTGCGGATGCCGCCCGTACTGGGTATCCAGCGCACCTTGAGCCGCTCGCGCAGCTGCAGCACCTGCGCGGCGATCAGCGGGTTGCTCTCGCTCGCGTAGAGCGAGGTGATGGGCAGTCCGAAGTGCGCGCCGACCAGGTTGGAGAGTTGCCAGGCACCCACGTGCGCGGTGACCAGCACCATCGGCCGTCCGCCTTCCTGCAGGCCCCGGATCGAGGGGTCGGCGCGGAACTCGAGGCGCCGCTCGCGCTCGGCCCAGATGCGCTCGCTCTGCACCAGTTCGGCGATCGCGGCGCCGAGGTGCGCGAAGATGCGCCGGCGCAGCCGCGCGCGCTCGCCAGCCGGGAGCGCGGGGAAGGCGATCGCGAGATTGCGTGCCACCTTGTCCCACATCGGCAGCAGCGGGCCCAGCACGCGGGTCACGCCCATCGCGAGCGCGGTGGCGCGCTCGGGCGACAGGGCGCGCAACAGCCCGATCACCCCGCGGATGAAGGCGGCTTCCAGCCACCACGCGGCGCGCTTGAGGCCGGGCAGCGCACGCGCGAGCCGCTTCGGGATCAGCAGGTGCTCGGCCATGCCGCTTGCGCCGCTTGCGCGCTCAGGCGCGCCGCGCCACGCCGTCGGCGGGGAAGGTGCCGAAGACCTTGTCCCACAGCGGCGAGCTGACGCCGAAGCGCTTGCCCTCGGCGCCGTAGTGGTGCTGCAGGTGGTAGACCTTGAGGTAATGCAGCCACGGGTGCTTCATCGCGAAATGGTGCGTGGCGTAGTGGATGTAGTCGTAGATCAGGTAGCCGGCGATGAAGAACGCGCAGAAGGGCTCGATCCACGGCGCCGGCACGACCAGGCGGAACACCTGCCACAGCAGGAACATCACGATGATCGCGCCGGCCGGCGGCATCACCAGGCGCGTCTTGTCGCGCGGGGCGTCGTGGTGCACGCCGTGGAACATGAAGACCAGGTACTTGCCGACGCGGCCGGTGGCCGGGTAGTGGAACACGAAGCGGTGCAGCAGGTACTCGCTCAGCGTCCACACGATGAGGCCCGCGAGCGCGACGCCGAGCAGGCCCGCGGTGGGCAGTTCGTGCACGAAGACGCTGCGCCACAGCAGCCAGGCCACGACCGGGCTCCAGAACAGCAGCGGCACGATCGGGTGCACGTGCGTCAGTGCCTCGAGGAAGTCGTTGCGAAACAGCCGGATCGAGGGTTCCTGCTGCAGGGTGCGGGTGTTGTCAGCCATCGGTGAGCTCCCTTGCTGGCGACGGATTGGCGGCGGGCGGCGTCGGCGCGGCATGATTCTGCACGCGCCCGCGTCGCACGGCGTAGGCGGATTTGGGCCACAGGCGCTTGGACGGGAACCAGTCGCCCGGACGCGCGCGGATCCACTGCTCGAACAGCGCATGCACGCTCCCGGTCATGCGGATGGCGCGCTCGATCTCGTCCCCGCCCGCGGGCACCGCGACGGGCGGATGGAAAGTCACGCGAAAGCGCGCCCCCTGCAGGCGCTCGACGCGGATCGGGACCAGGTCGAAACCGTAGCGCAGCGCGAGGCGCGCGGGGATCAGCGTGGTGCACTTGGGGTGGCCGAACAGCGCGACGTCCTTGCCGCTGTCGACGCGCCGGTCCATCACGATGCCGACCGAGGTGCCCTGGCGCAGCGCGTGCAGCATCGGGCGCATGCTCTCGTCGCGCGCGAGCAGTTCGCAGCCGATCCGCGTGCGCCAGCGGTTCAGCAACTCGTCGAGCAGGGGATTCGTGGGCGGCGCATACACTGCCGCGAGCGGCACGTTGCGGCGCGCGATCGCGGCGGCGATGACTTCCCAGTTGGCCTGGTGCGCGCTGACGAACACCGAGGGCTGCGTGGCGTCGCGCAGGGTGCGGATGTCGCCGAGGACCTCGATGGCAATGCGCGCACCGTTCTCGCCGAAGGCGATTTCGTCGAGGTGGGCGTATTCGGCGAACACCGCGCCGGCGTTGCCCCAGGCCTGACGCGCGATGCGCTTGCGCTCGTCCTCGGACTTGTCGGGAAAGGCGAGACGCAGGTTGTCATCGAGCGCGCGCCCCTTGCGAAAGCGCGGCCCGAGCGCCGCGCCGATGCGCGCGCCGAGGCGCGAGGCGGCATCCACCGGCAGGCGGCGGATCAGCCACAGCAGCGTGCCGAAAAAGGCGCGATCGAGGCGGTAGAGCACGGCCTCGATGGCGCCGTGGCGTTCGCCGAGCGCGCGCAGTCGATGTCCGAGGATGAAGCGTGCCATGCGAATCGGTCAGCCCTGACGAGTTACGCGCGGAGCAGTGAGCATGGCCGAAGTCTATCGCAGCGCGCCGGGAGGGGCACGGCATAACTGACGGCGCGAAAGCGGAACTTTTTACCGATTCCGCGCTGCTCGGCGTGGTGCCGGCAGGCTCGCTATACTGCGCACGACGCCTGCATCGGGGAACCCGCATGATCGAGATCGACACCGGCGTCGCGCAGCGTTTCCTGGTGGCCCTGCTGATCGGGGCCCTCGTCGGCGTGGAGCGCGAGAAGAGTCAGAGCGCGAGCGGTCACCGCTCGATCGCCGGACTGCGCACCTTCATCCTGCTGGCGCTGCTCGGTTCGGTGTCGGCGTGGATTGCGCTGCACGTGGGCGGTCCGCTGGTCTTCGCGATCACCCTGGGCGCGGTCGCGCTGGCGGTGGTGACCGGGTATGTGCTGGAGAGTCGCGCGCAGCCCGACAAGCTGGGCCTCTCGAGCGAATTCGCGGCGATCGCGGTGTTCCTGCTCGGCGGCGTGGTCATGTACGGCTACCCCGAGCTCGCGGTGGCGCTCGGCATCGTGACCTCGGCGGTGCTCGCCTTCAAGCAGCCGCTGCACGGCATGGTGGCGCGCGTGGGCCTGGACGATATCTACGCGGTGCTGAAGCTGCTGATCGCGAGCTTCATCGTGTTGCCGCTGCTGCCCAACCACGCGGTGGATCCCTGGGGGGCGCTGAATCCCTACACGCTGTGGCTGCTGGTGATCCTGATCTCGGGCCTGTCGCTGGTCGGGTATGTCGCGGTCAGGTTGCTGGGCGAGGCGCACGGTACCGTGCTCACCGGCTTCGCCGGCGGGCTGGTGTCTTCCACCGCGGTGAGCCTCAGCTTCGCGCGCCAGAGCCGCACCGATCCCGGCCCGGTGGCCGCCGATGC
>JAKJFB010000519.1 GCA_022705125.1 Pseudomonadota bacterium | reverse complement strand
CTCGCGGCCCACCCCGGATACGCGGCCGGCGCCGTGCATACCGGCTTCATCGCCGACCAGCGCGCGACCCTGTTGCCGGCGCCGGCCACGGCGCCGATGCGCGTGCTGGCGCTGGCGACGCTCGGGCGGCTGCTGAAGGCCGCGCGCGACGCCGCACGCCGCGCCGCCGCCAGCGCCGAGCCGGATTCGCCGTGGCAGCACGGCGACGGTTGGCGGCTCAACGAGGACAACCATCAGGTGCTGCGTTATCGCGACGGCGACGATGGCCCGGTCCAGGCCGTGATCGCGCACTACCGGCCCGGGCACTGGCGGCTGGAACTGCCGGATGGCTCGACGGCGACGGTCGCCGGCCGGCTCGATGACGAGGATGTCGTGCACGCCGAAATCGACGGCCGGCGCACGCGCGCGACGCTGGTGCGCACCGGGGCACAGCTGCACGTGCTCGGCCTCGACGGCGCCTGGACGCTGACGCTGCACGATCCGCTGGCGCAGGCCATGGCCGGCGAGGCGGCCGGGGCCGGGCGCCTGAGCGCCCCGATGCCGGGCACGGTGGTCGCGGTGCGGGTCGCACCGGGCGAGGCGGTCGAGGCCGGGCAGGTATTGCTGATCCTCGAAGCGATGAAGATGGAACACACGCTGCGCGCCCCGCGCGCCGGCACGGTCGCCAGCATCGCCTGCACCGTGGGCGAGACGGTCACGGAAGGCACGGAGCTGCTGAAGCTGGCCGGCGAGGAAGAGGGCTGAACGGCGGCGTGCCCGTGCCTGCCGCGGCGCACGCATACCGATCACACCGGCGCACTTCGCTTTCCAGCCCCTCGCCCCTTGCGGGAGAGATACCGTCTTTCAGTCCCCCGTCAAGCCGTCGGCTGCCAGTTCGGATCAAACGGCTTGCCGGACTTCACGACGCCGAAGATCAGGCGCACGAACTTGGTCATGGCAGCGAGCACGCCGAGTTTCCTGGGTTTGCCGGCTGCGAGCATGCGTTCATACAAGGCGCGCACGATCGGGTTATGGGAACAGGCCGAGAGGGTCGGAAAGAACAGGCGCTTGCGCACGATCGGAGGTCCCTGGCGGGAAATATGGGCGGCAGCGTTGAGGCTGGTGCCGGACTGGCGCTGTCGGGGGTTCATGCCCAGATACGCGATCAGTGCCCCGACATCGGCGAAGCGCTCGGGCGTGGCGGCGAAGTAGGCCAGTACCGTCGCCAGCGTGGCCTCGCCGACGCCGGGGATGGACAAGAGCAGCTCGCGCTTGGCGCGCAGGTCCGGGTGATCGTCGATATGCTTTTTGATCAACTCCTTGAGCGTGCTGAGCTGCGTGTCGATCGTGACCAGCAAGGCCTCGATGCTCGGCTGCACGGCGGCGTTGCAGACCTGTGCGCGGTTGCGCTCCTGTTGCTGCATTTCTTGCAGCGCTTCGAGGCGCAGCACCAGGGCGCGCAGGGTGCGCACCTCCAGCGGCAGCGGCTGCCAGGGCGCCGGGGCGTGTGCGCGGCAGAAGCGCGCGATCAGACGCGCATCGACCCGGTCGGTCTTGGTGCGCAGCAGTTCACTGGCAGCAAACGCCTTGATCTGCGTAGGGTTGACGACGCTGACCCGCCAGCCGGCTTCGTGCAGAAACAGCGCCAGTGCCTCGCCATAGCTGCCCGTGGCCTCCATGCACACGTGCGCTCCGGCGCCTTCCTGACGCTGCAACCACTCCAGCAACTGCCCAAAGCCCGCCGGGGTGTTGGCGAAGGTGCGCTCGCGGTACTTCCCGTCCGTACGCAGCAGCGCCACGTGAAACTTCAACTTGCTGATATCAATGCCAAGCGTCGGGATGCTCATGCCGGGATCAACCTTGTCTGTGCAGACTCTCCGCGCAACGGCGGGGCCGAGGATACCGTTCGATCTCTTTTGGCTAGAGCGCGTGGCGGGGCTCAATCTCTCCCGCGGACTCCATCGGACCCAGGGGTCTGGCGAACTCTCCGCCACGCTTCCCGCACTGCCGGGCGGGGACGTTCCGACTGATCAGGTCGGGCGTCAAGACACAAGGGGTTGGGGAGAGAGGTAGAAAAACCATGCATTTGGCGTGTGATCGATATCAGCCGCCGGCCCGGCTCAGCGCGAACGCGCTCAGAAAACCGAGCACGGTGATCAGGCCGGTGCCGTCGTGCGCGACCTCGAAGGCCTCGGGGATCATCGTGTCGGCGAGCATCGCCAGGATCGCGCCGGCGGCGACCGCGGTGCTCGCGGCCAGCACCTCGGGCGCGGCGTGCGCAAAGGCGAGGTTGCCGAGCAGCGCCGCGAGGCCGAGCACGACGCTGATGGCGGTCCACAGCCCGAACACGTAGCGCGGGCTGCGCCCGGCCGTGCGCATGCCGGCGGCACTCGACAAGCCCTCGGGCACGTTCGACACGAAGATCGCCGCCACCGCGATCAGGCCGACATGGCCGCCGTGATCGAGCAGGCTGGTGCCGATCAC
>JAKJFB010000518.1:1974-2473 GCA_022705125.1 Pseudomonadota bacterium | reverse complement strand
GAGTCGGGGTGGCTGAAGTACCAGCCGCTGACGGCCGCCGCCGGGTGCATCGCAAAGTTCTCGGTCAGCGTGATGCCGGTGCTGCGCTCGGCGTCCAGCAGGCGGAACAGGGGGCGCTTTTCCGTATGGTCGGGGCAGGCCGGATAGCCGGGCGCGGGCCGTATGCCACGATAGCGTTCGCGGATCAGGTCTTCGTTTGACAGGCTCTCCGTGGGCGCATACCCCCACAACTCGCGCCGCACCAGCCGGTGCATGTGCTCCGCCAGTGCCTCGGCCAGGCGGTCGGCCAGCGCCTTGGTCATGATGCTGTTGTAATCGTCGTGCTCGGCCTGGAAGCGCGCTGCAAGCTCGTCGGCCCCGAAGCCCGTGCTGACGGCGAACGCGCCCAACCAGTCCGGCGGGCCACCTGCCGGGGCCACGTAATCGGCCAGGCTGAGGTTCGGGCGACCGTCGGCCTGCGCCTGCTGTTGACGCAGGCAGTGCAGTACCTCCAGGCGGG
>JAKJFB010000518.1:0-1964 GCA_022705125.1 Pseudomonadota bacterium | reverse complement strand
GGGCGCTGCGCGTCTCGTCGGTGTATACCGCGATATCGTCGCTCCCCAGCCGGGCCGCGGGCCAGAAACCCACCACGGCGCGCGCGACCAGCAGCTTCTCGTCGATGATCCGGCGCAGCAGCTTCTGCGCATCATCGAACAGGTTGCGCGCCGCCGCTCCCACCGTCGCATCCTCGAGGATCGCCGGATACTTGCCGGCGAGATCCCACGAGATGAAGAACGGCGTCCAGTCGATGACGTCGAGCAGTTCGGTGAGCGGATAATCGTCGAACACGCGCACGCCCGTGAAGGCGGGCCGCGGCGGCTGGTACGCGGCCCAGTCCAGGGCGGGCGCATTGGCGGCGGCGTCGCTGTAGGAGAGCAGTGCCGCGCGCGCCGGGCGATTCGCGTTGCGCTCGCGAATCCGGGCGTATTCGTGGCGACGCTCGGTGATGAATTCCGCGCGCTGGGCGTCGCTCAGCAGCTGCGACACCACGGTGACCCCGCGCGAGGCGTCGGGCACGTAGAGCACCGGGCCCTCGTACTTGGGGGCGATCTTGACCGCGGTGTGCACGCGGCTCGTCGTGGCTCCACCGATCAGCAACGGGATATCGAAGCCCAGGCGCTGCATTTCGCTCGCCACGTGGACCATCTCGTCCAGCGAGGGCGTGATCAGTCCGCTCAGGCCGATCACATCGACATCGTGCTCGCGCGCGGCGGCGAGGATGCGCTCGCAGGACACCATCACGCCGAGGTCGATGACCTCGAAGTTGTTGCATTGCATCACCACGCCGACGATGTTCTTGCCGATGTCGTGCACGTCGCCCTTGACCGTCGCCAGCAGCACCGTGCCGTTGGTGGTGCGCTCGCCCTCGGCGCGATCCTGGTTCATGTAGGGCAGCAGGCAGGCCACCGCCTGTTTCATCACGCGAGCGCTCTTGACCACCTGGGGCAGGAACATCTTGCCGGCGCCGAACAGGTCGCCGACCACGTTCATGCCGGCCATCAGGGGGCCTTCGATCACGTCGAGCGGGCGTGCGGCCGCCACGCGTGCTGCCTCGGTGTCTTCCTCGATCCAGCTGTTGATGCCCTTGACCAGTGCGTGCTCGAGGCGTCGCTCGACCGGCCAGCCGCGCCATTCCAGGTCCTCGACGGCCGCGATCGCGGCGCCGCCGGCGTATTTCGCGGCGATCTCCAACAGCCTTTCCGTGCCATCGGCGCGCCGGTTCAGCACCACGTCCTCGACGCGTTCGCGCAGCTCCGCGGGGATCTCGTCGTAGATGGCCAGCTGGCCCGCGTTGACGATACCCATGTCGAGGCCGGCGCGGATCGCGTGGTACAGGAACACCGCGTGGATGGCTTCGCGCACGCGGTCGTTGCCGCGGAACGAGAACGAGACGTTGCTGATGCCGCCCGAAACCAGCGCGCCCGGCAGGTGCTGCTTGATGTGGCGGCAGCATTCGATGAAGTCCACGGCGTAATTCGCGTGCTCCTCGATGCCGGTGGCGATGGCGAACACGTTGGGGTCGAAGATGATGTCCTCGGGGGCGAAGCCGACCTCGTGCACCAGCAGTTCGTAGCAACGCGTACAGATCGCGATCTTGCGCTCCAGCGTGTCGGCCTGTCCCTGTTCGTCGAAGGCCATTACCACCACGGCGGCGCCGTAACGGCGCGCCAGGCGCGCGTGGGCGAGGAATTCCTGCTCGCCTTCCTTCAGGCTGATCGAGTTGACGACGGATTTGCCCTGCACCACGCGCAGCCCGGACTCGATCACGTCCCACTTGGAGGAGTCGATCATCACCGGCACGCGGCTGATGTCGGGTTCGGAGGCCACGAGGTTCAGGAAGCGCTCCATCGCGGCGCGCGAATCCAGCATGCCCTCGTCCATGTTCACGTCGATGAGCTGCGCGCCGGCCTCGACCTGCTGGCGCGCGACATCCAGCGCGGCGTCGTAGTCCTGGTCCCTGATCAGGCGTGCAAAGCGG
>JAKJFB010000517.1 GCA_022705125.1 Pseudomonadota bacterium | reverse complement strand
ACCGGGCTGAAGCCCACCTACGGGCGCGTCTCGCGCCACGGGATGATCGCCTTCGCCTCGAGCCTGGACCAGGGCGGCCCGATGGCCCGTAGCGCCGCCGACGCCGCGCTGCTGCTGAACCACATGGCCGGTTTCGACGCGCGTGACTCCACCAGCATCGACACCCCGGTGCCCGATTACTGCGCGGGGCTGGACGCGGACCTGCGCGGGTTGCGCATCGGCCTGCCGCGGGAATACTTCGGCGAGGGGCTGAACCCGGGGACCGAGCGCGTGGTGCGCGAGGGGCTGGCCGAGCTCGAACGCCAGGGCGCGACGTTGCACGAGATCAGCCTGCCGCACGCGCCGCTGTCGGTGCCGGCGTATTACGTGATCGCACCGGCCGAATGCTCGACCAACCTCTCGCGCTACGACGGCGTGCGCTATGGCTACCGCTGCCATGACCCGCTCGACCTGCAGGACATGTACGCGCGCAGCCGCGCCGAGGCCTTCGGCGACGAGGTCAAGCGGCGCATCCTGGTCGGCACCTACGCCCTGTCGGCGGGCTACTACGATGCCTACTACCGCAAGGCACAGAAGATCCGTCGCCTGATCGCCGAGGACTTCCGCGCCGCCTTTCGCGAGGTCGATGTGATCGCGAGTCCCGCCTCGCCCTCGCCCGCATTCCGCTTCGGCGAGAAGAGCGCGGACCCGATCACGATGTACCTCGAGGACATCTACACGATCGCCGCCAACCTGGCCGGCGTGCCGGCGCTGTCGATGCCGGGCGGACTGGTCGACGGCCTGCCGGCGGGCATCCAGCTGATCGGCAACCACCTGCAGGAAGCGCGCCTGCTCAACGTCGCGCACCGCTTTCAGCAAGCCACCGACTGGCACCTGCGCCAGCCGGCGGGCATCGCCTGAACACGACCCGGGGAACGCACATGGAATGGGAAACGGTGATCGGGCTGGAGGTGCACGTCCAGCTCGCCACGCGCACGAAGATCTTCTCCGGGGCATCGACGCGCTTTGGCGCGCCGCCGAACACGCAGGCCTGCGCCATCGACCTCGCGATGCCCGGCACGCTGCCGGTGCTCAATGCCGAGGCGCTGCGCATGGCGGTGAAATTCGGGCTGGCGATCGGCGCCGAGATCGCGGAAATATCGGTGTTCGACCGCAAGAACTACTTCTATCCCGACCTGCCGAAAGGCTACCAGATCAGCCAGCTGGACCACCCGATCGTGAGCCGCGGCGCGGTGCACATCGACCTGCCGGACGGCTCGTCGAAGACCATCGCGGTCACGCGCGCGCACCTCGAGGAGGACGCCGGCAAGTCGCTGCACGAGGACTACCACGGCCTGACCGGCATCGACCTGAACCGCGCCGGCACGCCGCTGCTCGAGATCGTCTCGGAGCCCGATATCCGCAGCGCCCAGGAGGCGGTGGCCTACCTGAAGCAGATCCACTCGATCATCCGCTACCTCGGCATTTCCGACGGCAACATGGCCGAGGGCTCGATGCGCTGCGACGTGAACATCTCGCTGCGCCGCCCCGGTGCGACTGAAATGGGCACGCGCACCGAGATCAAGAACGTCAACTCGTTCCGCTTCGTGGAGAAGGCGATCCAGGTCGAGCGCGAGCGCCAGGCCGAGCTGCTCGAGTCCGGCGCCAGCGTGGTGCAGGAAACCCGCCTCTACGACGCCAACCGCAACGAGACGCGCGCGATGCGCTCCAAGGAAGTCGCGCACGACTACCGCTACTTCCCCGAGCCCGACCTGCTGCCGGTGCGCGTCGACGCCGACTTCATCGCGCGCGTGCGCGCCGGGCTTCCCGAGCTGCCGGCCGCGAAGGCCGAGCGCTTCCGCTCGAGCCACGGACTGACCGCCTACGACGCCAGCGTGCTCTGCGCCAGCCGCGAACTCGCCGACTACTTCGAGCAGGTGGTGGCGGCCTGCGGCGACGCCAAGGCCGCCTCGAACTGGGTCACGGTGGAGCTGCTCGGGCTGCTGAACCGCGAGAACCTCGAGATCGGCCAGAGCAAGGTCTCGGCCGCGCAGCTCGGCGCACTGATCATGCGCATCCTGGACCAGACCATCTCGGGCAAGATCGCCAAGACGGTGTTCGAGGCGATGTGGGCCGGCGAGGGAGAGCCGGACGCGATCATCGCGGCACGCGGGCTGCTCCAGGTCGCCGACACCGGCGCGATCGAGCAGCTCGTGGACGCGGCGCTGGCGGCAAACATGGAACAGGTCGAGCGCTACCGCGCCACCGAGCCCGCCAAGCGGGTGAAAATGTTCGGTTTCTTCGTCGGCCAGGTGATGCAGGCGAGCAGGGGCAAGGCCAACCCGCAGCAGGTCAACGAGATGCTGCGCCGCAAACTGGACGGGGAATGAGCTGATGCAGCGCAAGGACAAGCAGAAAATCGTCGACGAGGTCTGGACCGCGGAACGCATCCGCAGCTTCCTCGACCTGCAGCCGCCGGCGGGCATGGACGCCG
>JAKJFB010000516.1 GCA_022705125.1 Pseudomonadota bacterium | reverse complement strand
GCAGGCGCAGCCGCAAAGCGGCGGGCGCAGCAGGCGGGCGAAAGATTCACAGGCTCTCAGTCCTTGAATTCGGGCTTGCGCTTTTCCTTGCGCGCCTTGATCGCTTCCTCGAAGTTGCGCGTGGTCATGCGCACGAAGAGCTGCGCGTGGCCCTCGTGGTTCATGTGCGAGTGCATGCTGCCCGCCTCGAGGCCCGCCCAGAGCATCTGCTTGGTGAGTTCCACCCCGACCTGGCTGTAACCGGCGATGCGCTCGGCCATCGCGAAGCAGGTCTCCAGCAGCTCCGCGCGCGCGCAGCGCTGCGACACGATGCCGATGCGCTCGGCTTCCTCGGCACCGACGTCGCGGCCGCTCAGCATGATCTCGAAGGCCCGCGTGGAACCGATGGCACGCGGCAGCGTGAAGCTGAGGCCGAGCTCCGCGGCGGTGAGCCCGTTGTTGATGCCCGCGGCGCGGAAATAGGCCTCGTCAGCCGCAACGCGGATGTCGGTGGCCATCGCCAGGCAGAAGCCGCCGCCGATCGCCGGACCGTTGATCGCGGCGATCACGGGCTGGTGCATGTCGCGCAGGGATTTCACGACGTCGTCCAGCACCTTCATCGCGCGCCGCGAGATGCCGGGCATCGTGAGCCCGTCGAAGATCGAGAGGTAACCCGGATCGACCAGGTCGGCGCCCGAACAGAAGCCATCGCCCGCGCCGGTCAGCACCACCACGCGCACGCTGTTGTCGAAGCTGAGCTCCTCCAGCGCCTCGCGCAGCGGCACCATCACGTCGAAGGCCATCGCGTTCATGCGCTCGGGCCGATCGAGCGTGACCAGCGCGACCTGCGGGCGGGGACGGGTGATCTTGACGAAGGACATGGGCAGGGCTCCGGGATGGCTTCGCCCTAGCCTAGCTGCTGCGCCGGCACGCGCCCGTTACGGCACTGTCATGATCGGCGCACGCCGCGACCCCAGTCGCCCGGGCGCAGCGTGGCGTTGTGCACCGGGAAGATGCCGTGGCGGCGGTCGGCGAAGAAGCGCTCCAAGGTCGCGTTCACCACCGGGAAAGCGAGCTCGTCCCAGGGAATCGCGTCCTCGTCGAACAGCGCGACCTCGAGGCTCTCGGGGCCCGCCGCGAATTCGGGTGCGCTGAGGCGCGCGAGGTAGAACATGTAGACCTGGCTGATGTGCGGCAGGTCGAAGATCGTGTACAGCGACTCGCCCTCGACGCGCGCCCGCGCCTCCTCCCAGGTCTCGCGCCGCGCGCCTTCCAGCGAGGTTTCGCCGTTCTCCATGAAGCCGGCCGGGAGCGTCCAGTAATCGCGCCGCGGCTGGATCGCGCGTCGGCACAGCAGCACCTGCTCGCCGAACACGGGCAGGCATCCGACCACGATGCGCGGGTTCTGGTAGTGGACGGTCTCGCAGCTGTCGCAGACGTGGCGCTCGCGGTCGTCATTGACGGGAATGCGGCGCGAAATCGCGCCGCCACAGCTGCTGCAGAACTTCATCGGGTTCAGGCGAGCTCGCGGTAGCCGCCTTCGTAGAACACCAGCGGCCGGCCACCCGTGGCCACCGTCATGTGTGTCACGCGGCCGACAAGGATGACGTGATCGCCGCCGTCATGGCGCGCGTCCATGTCGCACTCGAAGGACGCGAGCGAGTGCCTCAGCACCGGCAGCCCGCTCTCGCCAATGGTGAACTCCTCCGCGAGCAGCGCGTGATCGCCTTTCTTCGCGTAGCGGCCCGAAAGCGCCTTCTGCTCCTGCGACAGGATGTTCACGCAGTACTGCCTGGCGACGCGGAAGGCCTCCATCGTGTCCGAGTTCTTCTGCAGGCTCCACAGCACCAGCGGGGGCGTCAGCGACAGCGAGGAAAAGGAATTCACCGTCATGCCGAAGGGAGCGTGGCCCTCGGGATTCGCGGTGATCACGCACACGCCGGTGGCGAAGCGCCCGAGCGCGTTGCGCAACTGCAGACTGTCGAAACTCATGTCATCTCCTCGTTGGTTGCAGATTCCCGCCAGCGCGACGCGGCAAGCACGTCACTGTCCCGGCTCTCGACCCAGCACGCGCCACCCGTGCCGATTTCCTTCTTCCAGATCGGGGCCCGCGTCTTCAGGTAGTCCATGATGAACTCGCACGCCGCGAACGCCTCGTGACGATGCGCGCTGCTCACGCCCACCAGAACGATCTGGTCGCCCGGCGCCAGCCTGCCGACACGGTGGATCACGCGCACCGCGCCGAGCTGCCAGCGCGCGCGCGCATCGCGCACGATCGTGGCAATGCTCGCCTCGGTCATGCCGGGGTAGTGCTCGAGCTCCAGCGCCTGAGCGCCATCGCTCCATTCGCGCACGAGCCCGGTGAACAGCACGCAGGCCCCGGCGCTCCCCGGCTCGCCGCGCAGCCGCGCATATTCCTCGTCGATGCCGAAGTCCGCCTCGCGGACCTCCACCTCGGGTTGCATCACGCCGCCTCCCGTCAACCGCCGGTGACCGGCGGG
>JAKJFB010000515.1 GCA_022705125.1 Pseudomonadota bacterium | reverse complement strand
CGCTACTGGCAGAAGCTGCAGGCGGCGATACGCGCCGGCTATGTCTTCGACACCTTCCCGTACCGCCGCCGCGCGCGCTTCCCGCGCGAGGACGACGACAGTGCGTTCACCTACGACATGGCGATCCGCGCCGGCGATATCCCGTCGTAGGTCCGGCTTCAGCCGGACATTGTCCGGATAAATCCGGACCTACGCGCGGGCCTTGGCCGCGCGCCGGTGCGCGTGCAGCAGCGGTTCGGTGTAGCCGTTGGGTTGCGCGCAGCCCTTGAACACGAGGTCGCAGGCGGCCCGGAACGCGATGCTGGCGTCGAGGTCCGTGGCCATGTTGCGATACAGCGGGTCCCCCGCGTTCTGGGCGTCCACCACCGCGGCCATGCGCCGCAACGTCGCCATTACCTGCGCTTCGCTGCAGATGCCGTGGCGCAGCCAGTTCGCGATGTGCTGGCTCGAGATGCGCAGCGTCGCGCGGTCCTCCATCAGGCCCACGTTGTTGATGTCGGGCACCTTCGAGCAGCCCACGCCCTGGTCGATCCAGCGCACCACGTAGCCGAGGATGCCCTGGGCGTTGTTGTCGAGTTCCTGCTGGATGTCGGTGGCCGAAAGGCTGGCGCGATCCGTGAGCAGCGGGATGCGCAGGATGTCGTCGCGGTTCGCGCGCGGGCGGCCCATGAGCTCGCGCTGGCGCGCCGCGACATCGACCTCGTGGTAGTGCATCACGTGCAGCGTGGCCGCGGTCGGCGAGGGTACCCAGGCGCAGCTCGCGCCCGCCTGCGGGTGCGCGATCTTGGTCTTCAGCATCTGCGCCATCTCGTCGGGCTTGGCCCACATGCCCTTGCCGACCTGTGCGCGGCCGCTGAAGCCGGTGGCCAGCCCGTTGTCGACGTTCCAGTCCTCATAGGCCTGGATCCAGGTCTGGTTTTTCATGGCGTCCTTGCGCACCATGGGGCCGGCCTCCATGCTGGTGTGGATCTCGTCGCCGGTGCGGTCGAGGAAGCCGGTGTTGATGAAGATCACGCGCTCGCGCGCGACGCGGATGCACTCCTTCAGGTTCAGCGTGGTGCGGCGCTCCTCGTCCATGATGCCGATCTTGAGCGTGTTGCGCGCGAGACCCAGCACTCCCTCGATCGCGCCGAAAAGATCACAGGCCAGCGCGACTTCCTCGGGACCGTGCATCTTCGGCTTCACGATGTAGACGCTGCCGGCGCGCGAATTGCGCGGGCCGCTCGTGCGCTTGAGGTCGTGCATCGCCGCCAGCACCGTCACCATGCCGTCGAGGATGCCTTCGGGGATCTCCGCGCCGTTCTCGTCGAGCACCGCGTCGGTGCTCATCAGGTGGCCGACGTTGCGCACCAGCAGCAGCGCGCGTCCCTGCAGCGAAAGCGTGGAGCCGTCGGGCGCGGTGTATTGGCGGTCGGGGTTCATGGTGCGCGTCAGCGTACGTCCGCCCTTCCCGAAGGTCTCGACGAGGTCGCCCTTCATGAGCCCCAGCCAGTGGCGGTAGACCTCGACCTTGTCCACGGCATCCACGGCGGCAATGGAGTCCTCGCAGTCCTGGATCGTGGTCAGCGCCGATTCGAGCAGCAGGTCCTTCACGCCGGCCGCATCATCCTTGCCGATCGGGTGCGCGCGGTCGATCTGGATCTCGATGTGCAGCCCGTGATTGCGCAGCAGCACCGCATCCGGCGCCTCGGGGCTGCCCCGGTAGCCGGCAAACTGCGCCGGCATGCGCAGGCGCACCGGCGCGCCGCCGAGCGTCACCATCAATACGCCGTCTCGCACCGCATAGGCAGCGGCATCCGCGTGGCTGCCGGAGGCGAGCGGTGCCGCGCGGTCGAGGAACGACCGCGCGAAAGCGATCACGCGGGCACCGCGCACCGGGTTGTAGGGGCCGGCGCGCGTGGCTCCGCCGTCCTCGGGGATCACGTCGGTGCCGTAGAGCGCGTCGTAGAGACTGCCCCAGCGCGCGTTCGCCGCGTTCAGCGCGTAGCGCGCGTTCATCACCGGCACCACCAGCTGCGGTCCGGCCAGCGTGGCGATCTCGGCATCGACGTTCTGCGTGCCGATCGTGAAGTCCTCGCCCTCGGGCAGCAGGTAGCCGATCCCGACCAGGAAGTCGCGGTAGGCGGCGGCATCGAAGGCGGGGTGCGCGCGGTGCCAGGCGTCGATCTGCGCCTGCAGCCCGTCGCGGCGCGCCAGCACGGCGCCGTTGCGCGGCGCGAACTCGCGCACGATGGCGGCGAAGCCGCGCCAGAGAGCGTCGGCATCGATGCCGGTGCCGGGCAGGATCTCGTCGACCACCAGATCGTGCAGGGGCTGGGCGATCTGCAGGCCGTGCCGGTTGATGCGTGTGTTCATCTGGGGGCTCCTCTGGTGCGGTGTGCGGTTTCGCGGCGGGGCAGGCGGCGGATTCTAGGTCCTCGCTCCCGGCGCGACAGGGTTATGCAGATGATTCCCGGTATTCACAAGATGAATGCATTGTTCAGGCT
>JAKJFB010000514.1:2020-2488 GCA_022705125.1 Pseudomonadota bacterium | reverse complement strand
TTCACCGCGGCCTCGATCTCGCCGATCAGGCTGGCCTTGGGCTTGCGCGGGTTCGGCCATTCCTCGCGTGGCTTCAGGATCAGGAACGTGTCGGCGACCGATGGCGGCATCGGATCGGTGGCGACCTCGGCCGTGCCGAGCTTGCCGAACACGTGCTCGACTTCGGGGAATGCCAGGATCCGGCTCTCCAGCAAGGACTGCATCTGTACCGCCTGGCTCAGGCTGGTGCCGGGGATGCGCAGCGCGTGCAGCGCGATGTCGCCCTCGTCGAGTCCCGGGATGAACTCGCTCCCGAGGCGCAGCGCCAGCGCGCCGCAGCCCGCCACCAATGCCAGCGCGCCGGCGATGACGGTAGTGCGATGGCGTAGCGCCACGCGCAGCAGTGGCTCATAGCAGCGTCGCGCCGCGCGCATGAATCGCGTGTCCTCGTGGCGCACGCGTCCGCGCAGAAACAGCGCAATGCTGGCG
>JAKJFB010000514.1:0-2010 GCA_022705125.1 Pseudomonadota bacterium | reverse complement strand
GAGCGAGCCGCAGCAGGCGGTTCTCGCGCTCGTGCACCGGGCCACCGAGGAAGGTCGCGATCGCCGCCGGAACGAAGGTGAGCGAGAGCAGCATGGCGGCGGTCAGCGCCAGTACCACGGTGAAGGCCATCGGGTGGAACATCTTGCCTTCGACGCCGGTGAGCGCGAACACGGGCAGATACACCGCGGTGATGATGGCCACGCCGAACAGGCTGGGGCGCATCACCTCGGCACTGGCCGCGGCGGTGAGCTCGAAGCGTTCGTCGCGACTCAGCACGCGCCGCAGTTCGTGCTGGCGTTCGCCGAAGCGACGCAGGCAGTTCTCGATGATGATCACGGCGCCGTCGACGATCAGGCCGAAGTCCAGCGCGCCCAGGCTCATCAGGTTGCCCGAGACACCGCCGCGCACCATTCCGGTGATGGTCATCAGCAGGGTGACGGGAATCACGGCGGCCGTAATCAGTGCCGCGCGAAAATTCCCGAGAAGAAGGAACAGCACCGCGATCACCAGCAGGGCGCCTTCGACCAGGTTCCTCTCGACCGTGGCGATGGTGCGATCCACCAGCGCGGTGCGGTCGTAGACCGGATTCACCACGACTCCGGGCGGCAGGGACTTGCCGACCTCGGCGAGGCGCGCGGCGGTTCGCTGCGCCACTGCGCGGCTGTTTTCGCCGATCAGCATGAACACCGTGCCCAGGACCACTTCGCGACCGTCCTGCGTGGCGGCGCCGGTGCGCAGCTCCGGACCCTCACCGACCTCGGCCACGTCGTGCACGCGAATCGGCACGCCATCGCGACGATCGAGCACGATGTTGCGAAGCTCCTGCAAGGACGAGACCTGTCCCGGCACGCGCACCAGGTATTGCTGGCCGTTGCGTTCGATGTAGCCCGCACCGATGCTGCGGTTGTTGCCGGAAATCGCGGCAACCACGTCCTGCAGGGTGAAGCGATAGGCGACGAGCCGGGCCGGGTCGGGCGTTATGTGGATCTGGCGCGCGTAGCCGCCGATGGTGTTGACCTCGGTCACGCCACGCACGTTGCGCAGCTGCGGGCGCACCACCCAATCCTGCAGCGTGCGCAGGTCGGTCGGGGTCCAGGGCCGGCCGTCGTCGCGCGTGGCTCCTGGCTGGGCTTCCACCGTGTACATGAAGATCTCGCCCAGCCCGGTGGCGATCGGGCCGAGTTCCGGTTCCACCCCGTCGGGCAACTGCGAGCGTGATTGCTGCAGCCGCTCCGCCACCTGCTGGCGCGCGAAGTAGATATCGGTGCCATCCTCGAACACCACCGTCACTTGCGACAGGCCGTAGCGCGACAGCGAGCGGGTGTAGTCCAGCCGCGGCAGCCCGGCGAGTGCGGTCTCAATCGGGAAGGTGACGCGCTGTTCGGCTTCGAGCGGGGAGTAGCCCGGCGCCTCGGTGTTGATCTGTACCTGGACGTTGGTGATGTCGGGCGTCGCATCGATCGGCAGCTGGCGGAAACTCATGACGCCCACGGCCGAAGCCGCGAGCACCAGCAGCAGCATCAGCAGTCGATGCGCGATTGCGAATCCGATGATGCGCTCGAGCATCGGGCGCGGCTCAGTGCTCATGCGAGGCTCCGGCCTTCTCGATGTCCGCCTTCACCAGGTAGCTCTGTTCCACCACCACCTGGTCGCCCGCCTGCAGGCCGGACAGCACTTCCACCCGGGCGGCGTCGCGCTTGCCCAGTTCGACCGGCCGGATCTCGTAGGTGTCGCCAACGCCCGAGGCCCAGCACGCGCGCCTCGTAATCCTCGCCGTGGCGAACGAACACGACCTCGTCGCGATCGAGGCTTTGCAGCGCCGCCAGCGGCACGATCAGCGGAACCGCGTGTTCGGCCACGGTGACACGGGCGCGAACCGCGGCGCCCGGACGCCATAGCCCGTCCGCGTTCTCCAGGGTGGCGCGCGCCACCGTGCTCTGGCTGGCGGTGGCCGTCACCGGGAGGATCAGGCCCAGTGTGGATCGCGCCATGACGCCGTCGGACAGGCG
>JAKJFB010000513.1 GCA_022705125.1 Pseudomonadota bacterium | reverse complement strand
ACGCCCTTTGACGTCAGCATCATCATCCAGCAGATCTGCGACCACGGCGACTTCATGGAAGTGCAGCCCGAGCGCGCGCGCAACACCATCACGGCCTTCGGCCGCATGGGCGGGCAGGTGGTCGGCTTCGTCGCCAACAACAGCGCCGTGGCGTCGGGGCAGATCGACATCGCCGCGGCCTACAAGAACGCGCGCTTCATCCGCTTCTGCAACCTCTACAACATCCCGGTGGTCTTCATGGAGGACACCACGGGCTTCCTGCCGGGACGCGAGCAGGAAACCGGCGGCATCGTGCAGGCCGGCCGCGCGATGCTCGATGCGATCGTCGACCTGCGCACGCCGCGCTTCCTGGTGATCCTGCGCAATGCCTTCGGCGGCGCCTACGCCTCGTACAACAACTACCCGACCGGCGCGGACTTCGTGATCGCGCTGCCGACCACGCGCGCGGCCGTGATGGGGCCGGCAGGCGTGGAGTTCGTCTACAAGGACGAGCTGCGCGCGATTCGCGGCCAGCGCCAGGAGCGTCTCGCCGCGGAGCTGAAGAATCTGCACGAAGCCGGCATGGCCGAGGAAGAGGCAAGCGTCGTGGCGAAACGCCACGTCGATGCCTGGGTCAAGGAGAGCGAAGCGGCGCTCGCGACCCGCTACGAGCGCGAGCTGATGAACCCGAACGAGGCGCTGAGCCTCGGCTCCATCTCGCAGATCGTGATGCCCTCGGACCTGCGCAAGGTCATCGCGGAGAATCTGTTGTTCCACCTCGGACACTACACGCCGGAGCCCTTTGCGGGCGTCCAGCGCGAGTTCCATTGAGCCACTTTCCAGCCATCTTCGCGGAATACAACCAGTGCGCAGCAGCAACGACTACTACCTGAACAATCCCCTGGTGCATCGCAACCGCCGGCTCGGGCACAGCGCCTCTAGCTGGGTTCGCAGCTTTGCCTGCGAGGACATGCGCCCGTTGATCATCTGCCGGGGGCCGATCCGCCGCGAGGCGATGGACGTCTTCGACGAGATGGGCATCCACGACTACGGCATCCTGCTCTCCGAGAAGGACTCCATCGTCTATACCAACGCGCTGGCGCCCGAGCTGCGCACGCTGACCGACCCCGACCGCGTGCACCGCGTGCCCGATTACACTGGCGCGAGCAAGGAGGAGCGTACGCAGCGCATCCGCCAGATCATCGCGATCGCGAAGGACAATCGCTACGACTCCATCTTCGCCGGCTATGGCTTCATGTCCGAGGACGAGGAGCTGGTGAAAGCCATCGAGGAGGCCGGCCTCACCTTTATCGGACCGTGCAGCCGCACCGTGCGCGGCGCCGGCTTCAAGGACGAGGCCAAGCGCACCGCGCTCGCCGTGGGCGTGAGCGTGACGCCGGGCATCGACAACGTCACGGCGCTGACGCTGCTCGCGAAGTTTCCCGACAGCGCCGCGCTGCGCGCGCTGGCCGAGGCCGAGAAGCTCGGGTTGGAGGGCGCGCTATTCGCCGATTCGAACCCGCTCGAGGCGCAGGCAGATGCGGTGCTCAACGCCGCCTACCGCAAGGGCATGGACCTGTTCAGCGTCGAGGAGATGTGCGCGCAGCTCGAGAAGCGCGTCGCCGAGATGTACTCGCGGTACCCGCAGAACCGCATCCGCCTGAAGGCGATCGGCGGCGGCGGCGGCAAGGGCCAGCGCATCCTCGCCTCGCCGGAGTCCTTCGACGGCAAGACACTCGAGGAGCGCATCGCCAGGGCCGCGGAGGTGAAGGCCACCGGCGTGGGTGACAACAAGAACATCCTGATCGAGTTGAACATCGAGACCACGCGTCACCAGGAAATCCAGGTGATCGGCAACGGCGTCTGGGCCACGACGCTAGGCGGGCGCGACTGCTCGCTGCAGATGCACGAGCAGAAGCTGCTCGAGGTCTCGGTGACCGAGGAGGAGCTGGCGCTCGCCATCGAGCGCGCGCAGGCTGGCGGCCGCGTCGAGGAGGCGAAAGTGCTGCAGAGCGACCTCGCGATCCTGCGCCGCATGGAGGACGAAGCCGCGCGCTTCGGCGCGGCGGTCGGGCTCGACTCGGTCTCGACCTTCGAGTGCATCGTCGAGCGCGATCATCACTTCTTCATGGAAATGAACACGCGCATCCAGGTCGAGCACCGCGTGACCGAGCTGTGCTACGCGCTGCGCTTCGTCAATCCCGAGGATCCGGCGGACAGCTTCGTGGTCGAGTCGCTGGTCGAGGCGATGGTGCTGCTGGCGCGGCACAAGACGCGCATGCCGAAGCCCGATCGCGTGCACCGCAACAACGCCTCCGTCGAGGCGCGCCTCAACGCGACCAACCAGGCACTGCATCCGCACGCCGGCGGCATCATCCGCAACTGGTCCAACGCCATCGAGGGCGAGATCCGCGACGACCAGGGCATCAGCCTGCACAACCCGGACACCGACGTGTTCATGGCCTACACGCTGGCCGGGGCGTACGACTCGAACATCGCGCTGCTGCTCA
>JAKJFB010000512.1 GCA_022705125.1 Pseudomonadota bacterium | reverse complement strand
GGGGTGAACTCCGGCGCGCTGGCAATGAAGTCGACCCGTGCCTGCAGCCCGGGCGCGCAGCCGTCGCAGCCGAGCGCGAGCGTATCGCCGATCTGCACCTGGCTGAGCAGCGCCTGCGGGATGAACAGCCTGAGCTTGCGGTTCTCCGGCGGCAGCAGCGTGAGCACGGGCGCGGCCGGGCCCGCGGTCTCGCCGGCGTAGCGGATGATCTCCTCCACGCGCCCGTCGCTCGGAGCGATCAGGGTGCGCTGCGCCAGCCGCCACTCGGCGTCGCGCAGCTCCGCGCCCGCGGCATCCACCACGCGGCGCGCCGCCTCGATTTCCTGCACCCGCGCGGCGATGCCGGCGACCTGCAGGTTGGCGTCCATCTCGCGCAGCCGTGCCGCGGCCACGTTGTGCGCGGTGCGGGCCTTGTCGAGCTCGGCCTGGCTCAGCATCTTGCGCCGCACCAGGTCGGTCACGCGCCGCAGGTCGAGCTCGGCCTGGGCGAGATCGGCACGTGCCGCGGCCCGGTTGGCCTCGATCACCGCGATTTCCTCGGAGCGCTTGCCGGTAGTGAGGTTGCCCAGCCGTGCCTCGGCCTCGGCGAGCCGCGCGCGCGCGGCCTCCAGCGCGAAGTGGGCGTCATCGGCGTCCATCGTGGCCAGAGTCGCGCCGGCCTTCACCTCGTCGCCGCGGCGCACGGCGAGCGTGGCGATGCGGTTCACCGCGATCGGCGCCACGAACAGCGTCTCTCCCTCGACATAACCGCTGAGCGTGGTGCCCGCATCGCCGCAAAAGATACCGGCGAACAGCGCGAAGCCGCACAGCCAATCCGTCATCCGATCCTCCTCGAAACATGCTCCGCGGCTGCCGCTACCCGACCCCTCGGCAACTCGCGTCTCAATTGTATGTGCTGGGCGGCAAATACGCCGGCCCGCGGTATTTGTGTCGCAAGTGCAGCGGGCGGCGCGCAGATTACGCGCGCGTAATCCGCCGGGCGCGCCGCGCGCTGGACGTCGCGCAACGGCCGTGGCTAGACTAACGGGCATTAGTGCGCCATTGGAGAAAACCGTGAGTGGTTGCCCGTTCGCCAACCTGATCGACCCGGACACCTACGCCCAGGGCATGCCCTATGCCGAGCTCAAGCGCTATCGCGATGCGGGGCCCGTGGTCCAGTACGACGATCCGCGCACCGGCGTGCCGTACTGGGCCATCGTGGGACAGCACGAGCTCGACTACATCTCCAAGCACCCGCAGCTGTTTTCCTCGGCGGAGCGCTCGCCGTTCCCGTCGGAGTACGCGCAGGACATGGTGGAGAACGTCCACCGCAAGACCATCATCGGCATGGATCCGCCGCTGCACCAGAAAGTGCGCCGCATCATGCGCGCGGCCTTCACGCCGAGCGCGGTCGATTCCTACGAGCCGGTTTTTCGCGAGCACGCCCGGCGCATCGTCGATGCCGTGCTGCCGCGCGGGGAGTGCGAGTTCGTCGAGGAGGTGGCGGCGGAGCTGCCGCTGCTGGCGATCCTGGAGCTGCTGGGTGTCGACCCGGCCGATCGCAAGGACTTCTTCAACTGGACCAACACGATGATCTTCGCCGATGACCCCGACATGTCGGTGTCGGAGCTCGACGGGCAGCTTGCCTCGCTGAAGGTGATCGAGTACGCGATGCGTCTCGCCGCCGAACACCATCGCGCGCCGCGAAAGAACGTGCTGGGTGCGCTTCTCGACGGGCGCATCGACGGTCGGCCGCTCAGCGACGAGGAATTCGGCTGGATGTTCGTGCTGACGCTGGTGGGCGGCAACGAGAGCACACGCACCGTGATCGCGCACGGCATGCGTCTGCTGATGGAGAACCCGGACCAGCTGCAGTACCTCGTCGACAATCCCGACCGGATCGCGGACGCCTGCGAGGAGATCCTGCGCTACAACACCGCCTTCATCGCGATGCGGCGCACCGCGATGCAGGACGTGGAGCTTGCGGGCCAGACGATTCGCAAGGGCGACAAGGTGCTGCTGCACTACCACGCGATCAACCACGACGAGCGCGTCTTCGGCGCGGATGCCATGCGCTTCGATGTGCGCCGCGCCGAGCGCATGCCGGACCTCTACAACCAGCTGCGCTCCTTTGGCATCGGGCAGCACTTCTGCATCGGCTCGCACCTGGCGCGCCTCGAACTGCGCGTGATGTTCGAGGAGATCATCCCGCGCCTGCGCAACCCGCGCCTGCTCGCGCCGCCGCGCTACGTGCGCTCGTTCTTCGTCAACGGCGTCAAGGAGATGCGCATCCGCTTCGATCCGGTGCAGGTCGCCTAGGAGCACGTGCCGCGTCGCCGTCGTCATCGCTGAACAATCACAGGAACACACGATGCCCGGAACCATGAGGAACAAGGTGGCGATCATCACCGGCGCGAGCCGGGGCATCGGTGCGGCGATCGCGCTGCGCTTCGCGGCCGAGGGCGCGAGAGTGGTGATCACCGCGCGCACCGTGCAGCCCGACGGCAAGCT
>JAKJFB010000511.1:298-2492 GCA_022705125.1 Pseudomonadota bacterium | reverse complement strand
GCCGAACGGTCACCATCAGCGCGCCAGCCAACGGGAGACCGACGCATGCGCCTGCCAGCCGCGGCCCTGGGAATCTGCGCCCTTGCCTTCTGCGCGGGCGCCGGGTCCATCGAGCTCACCGTGCGCGACAGCGCGGGTACGCCGGTCGCCAGCGCGATGGTCACGCGCAGTCCCGCCGGTACCACACCCGCCGATACCTCCGACAACGGCTACCCGGCGCCGGGGCGGCCGAACCTGGCGCCGGCGCAGACCACGCGCTTCAGCGACGCGGCCGGCAAGGTGCGTTTCGAGCCCACCGCCGAGCTGGTGAACCTGCGCGTGCGCAAGCCGGGCTACGCCGACTCGCGCGTGCAGGGCATCCGCGGCGACGAGGCGCCGGAGCTGCTGCTCGCGCCGCAAACCGATCCTCTCACGCTGGCCGAATCCAAGCCGTCGAACCTGTGGCTCTCGCTGCTCGACTTCGACGGCGATGCCCGCGCGCGCGAGCACTTCCTGCTGCACTGCGCGTTCTGCCACCAGCAGGCGTCGCCGTTCATGCGCAGGCCCCGCTCGGGCGAGGAATGGCGCGACGCCATCGACCGCATGAACCGCTACGGCGCGCAGATGGCGCACGAATTCCGCCAGCCGCTGGCGCGCTACCTGAACGCGCGCTTCGCGGCGATCCGCGACCGCCCCGAGCTGCTGCCGGACTTCGAGCCGTGGGAGCCGCACCTCGCCGGCGTCGAGATCACCGAGTGGCCCATCGGCAACTCGCTCTCGCAGATGCACGACTTCCTGCCCCACCCCAACGGCATGGTCTACGTCGGCGACAACCTGATGGACCGCATCTACGAACTCGACCCGCTGTCGGGCGAATACCGCGTCTACCCCATCCCGCACGCCGAAGGCGCGCCGCTCGGCGGCATCCTCGGCAACCGTTTCGCCGCCGGCTACCCCAAGGTCGATAACTACCTGGGCGTGCACTCCTTCGCGCTGTCGCCCGTCGACGGGCACATCTTCATAACGCCCTCGATGGCACAGTCGCTGCTCGAATTCGACCCGGTGAGCAAGCGCTTCACCGAATGGAAGATGGACGAGGGCTTCTATCCGCACACCATCCGCGTCGATGCCGGGGATCGCGTCTGGTTCACGCTGGCATTGAGCAACCAGGTGGCGATGTTCGACCGCGCGAGGGAGGAGTTCAGCTACTTCGACCTGCCGCCACGCAGCCTGCGCGAGCGCGTGGTGAGCGCCGTGGTGAAGTGGCGCCTGGGGCGCGGCGACGTCAGCGAGCCGCCCGAGTATGACTGGGACAACACCGGCTTCCCGATGCCCTACGGCATCGACATCGCACCTGACGGCACGGTCTGGGTGGCGCGGCTCTATGCCGGCGACATCGTGCGCATCGATCCGGCTTCGGGCGAGACGCAGGCCATTCCCGCCCCCTTCACCGGGCCACGCCGCCTGCGCTGCGACGCCGCCGGCAACCCGTGGATCTCGGGTTTCTCCTCGGGCCTCATCGCGCGCTACGACGTCTCGCAGCATCGCTTCGACACCTGGCCGCTGCCGGTCGTCAGCGAAACGCCCTATGCGCTGAACGTCGACCGCGCGCGCAACGTGGTGTGGGTGAATGGCAACCAGTCCGACACGCTGCTGCGTTTCGACATCGCGAGCGCGACCTGGAAAGTCTATCCGCTCGCGCGCTACCGCTCGTTCACGCGCGACATCGAGATCGACGAGGACGGCGCGGTCTACACCAGTGTGTCGAACTTCCCGGCGTGGCAGATCGAGGACGCGCAGCCGACCCTGATCCGTTTGCGCGAGGCAGGCGCCAAGCTTGCGAGTCCGTAATGCCCGCGCGCTTTACTCCACGCCGGGGCCGGGCGTAGATTGCGGCTCCCTTTCCACCGCGCGAAGAGTCCCCTCATGGCAAGCGTAGAGCTCCCGACACCGGTAAAGATCACCGAACTCCCCGAGACCCCCCTCACCTCGGGACATATCAACCACAACGACCTGCCGTGGGTGGAGCAAGGCGGGGGCATCGAGATGAAGCTGCTGCGGGTATCCGACGATACCGGCCACTGGATCAGCATGAACCGCTTCCAGCCCGGCGCGCAGCTGCCGCCGCACCGCCACAGCGGCGGCGTGTTCGCGTTCACGATCTCGGGGACCTGGGGCTACCTCGAGAGCGACTTTCTCTCCACCGCGGGATCGG
>JAKJFB010000511.1:0-288 GCA_022705125.1 Pseudomonadota bacterium | reverse complement strand
CCGCCGATGCGAAGGAGCCGGCCGTGGTGATCTTCTTCATCGAGGGCAGCCTGGTGCACTACCTGCCCGAAGGCAGCATCTGGGGCATATCGGACGGACACACGCAGATCGCCGACTACATCGCGCTGGCGCAGGCGCAGGGGCACCCGGTCACGCGCGACATGCTGCTGAAGTGAGGCGCGCATGAGCCTGCCCGCCATCGAGCTCTACGATCCCGACGTCTACGCCGCAGGCGTGCCGCACGAGCAAATGCGGTGGCTGCGCGAGCACGCGCCGGTGTACTGGCAC
>JAKJFB010000510.1 GCA_022705125.1 Pseudomonadota bacterium | reverse complement strand
GGCGGCGTGCTCTCTTTCACGGTCGCCGGCGGGCAGCCCGCGGCATGGCGCTTCATCGACGCGACGCGACTGCTCTCGATCACCGCGAACCTCGGCGACGCCAAGACCACCATCGTGCATCCCGGCACGACCACGCACGGCCGTCTCTCCGAGGAGGAGCGCCGCGCGCAGGGCATCACGCCCGAGCTGATCCGCGTGGCGGTGGGGCTGGAAGACGTCGAGGACCTCGAGGAAGACCTCGCGCGCGGGCTCGCCGCCATCCGCTGCGCCTGATTCCCGCTCCTACAATCGCGTCATCGCCGTTGCAGGTGCAGGAGCGGGCCATGCCCGCGACCGAAAGCCCGCTCGCTGAACGAGGAATCCACGTGCAGGACATCATCGAACAGGCGGTGCGCCAGATCGGGCGCGTGCTGCTCGGCAAGGACCGCCAGATCCGCCTCGCGCTGTGCGCGCTGTTCTCGCGCGGGCACCTGCTGATCGAGGACATGCCCGGCATGGGCAAGACCACGCTCTCGCACGCGCTGGCACGTGTGCTGGGCCTGGAATTCGCACGCGTGCAATTCACCAGCGACATGCTCCCGGGCGACATCCTCGGCGTCTCGGTCTACGACCAGCGCGCGCAGGCCTTCAACTTCCATCCCGGCCCGGTGTTCACCGAGGTGCTGCTGGCCGACGAGATCAACCGCAGCACCCCGAAGACCCAGAGCGCGCTGCTCGAAGCCATGGCCGAGCGCCAGGTGACCATCGAGGGCGAGACGCGCGCGCTGCCGCCGGACTTCTTCGTCATCGCGACCCAGAACCCGGTCACGCAGGCCGGCACCTTCCCGCTGCCCGAATCCCAGCTCGACCGCTTCCTGATGCGCATCGAGATCGGCTACCCCGACCGCGCCGCCGAGCGCGCGATGCTCGCCGGTGGCGCCGGCACGCCGCCGATCGAGGCGCTCGAGTCCGCGCTCTCGCGCGAGCAACTGCGCCGCATCCAGCACGAGGCGCAGCAGGTGGGCACGGCCGACATGCTGCTCGACTACGTGCAGCGGCTGATCGAGTACACGCGCAGCGCCCCCGAGTTTGCCCACGGCCTGTCGCCGCGCGGCGCGCTGGCGCTGGTCAACAGCGCGCGCACCTGGGCCTACATGGAAGGACGCGCGCACGTGGTGCCCGAGGACGTGCAGGCCGTGCTGCCCGCCGTGGTGGCGCACCGCCTGCGCAGCACCACGGACTTCACCGGGGACGGGCGCGCGCTGGTGCAGCGCCTGCTGGCCGACGTGGACATCTTCGACTGATGCGCGCGCCGGCGCGTGCCGCGGCCCTGCGCCGGCGGGTACGCACCCGCTGGATCGCGTGGGTGAGCCGGCGCATCCCGCCGGCGCGCGAGCTCGTGCTGACGCAGCGCAACATCTTCATTTTCCCCACCGGCAGCGGCTTCGCTTTCCTAGCGCTGCTGCTGGCGCTGCTGATCACCGGGATCAATTACGAGAGCAACCTGGTGTTCGCGCTCACCTTCCTGCTGGGCGGGTTGTTCATCGTCGGCGTGCTGCACACCTACGCCAACCTCGCGCAGCTGCGCCTGTGCGCGGGCGCGTCTCCCCCGGTATTCGCGGGCCAGCAGGCGAGCTTCGCGGTGCAGCTGCGCGACGAGGGCAGGCGCGCGCACGACGGCATCACGCTGTCGTGGCCCGACGGCGACGAGATCGGGGCGCGCGTCGCGCCGCTGGGCGAGGACCACGTGCAGCTCTTCACGCGCGCCGCGCGCCGCGGCTGGCTGCACCCGGGGCGCCTGCGCCTGGAGAGCCGCTATCCGCTGGGGCTGCTGCGCGCGTGGTCGTGGCTGGATCTCGATATGCGCTGCCTGGTGTACCCGCGCCCGGCGCCCGCGGGCCCGCTGCCGCTCGATGCGGGGCGCGGCGAGGAAGGCAGCGCCACGCACGATCCGGGCGCGGAGGATTTCTTGGGCTTTCGCAACTACGCACCCGGCGACCCCTTGCGCCACGTGGCGTGGAAGACGCTCGCCAAGGGCCAGCCGTTGCAGACGCGCGAGTACGTGGCCTTCGCGGACCGGCGCGTGTGGCTCACGTGGGCGCAGACCGCGGACTGGGGTGCCACGGAGCAGCGACTGGCGCTGCTGTGCCGCTGGGTGCTGGAGCTGCACGCGCTGGGTGCCGACGCTCGCAGCGCTCGCGCTGTTCGGCATGGCGGGCGAGGGGGCGCGCGCATGAGCACGCCCTTGCCGCGGCGCAGCCTCGCGTGGCTGCTGTTCGCGCTGGTGCTCGCGATCGGGCCGCACGCGCTACGGCTGCCGCCGTGGGTGCTGGTGGTCATGGGTGTCGCGATCGCGTGGCGCTATCGCGTGCACCAGGGCGCGTGGTCTTTTCCGACCCGCCCGGTAAAGCTGCTGCTGGTGGTGATGTCGTTCCTTGCCGTGGGGCTGCACTGGCGCGCGCTGAGCGGCCTGGAGCCCGCGGTGGCGCTGCTGGCGATCGCCGGCGGGCTGAAGGCGATGGAGATGCGCA
>JAKJFB010000050.1 GCA_022705125.1 Pseudomonadota bacterium | reverse complement strand
CCGAATACGTGCAGCGTCGCCCCACCGCCGAAGTGCCCACCCTGCCCGCCGCGTCGAGGCTGAAATCGCCGCCAGCGTGCTGCGGCGGGTTCGGCACCAGCACCAGCCGCCCCAGTTCGCCCTCGGCCAGCGCGCGGGCAGCGAGCCGCGCCAGCGGGTAATCGCTCCAGATGTCACCGGCCACCAGCAGGAACGGCTGCTCCCCTAGCAACGGCAGGGCACGGCGGATTCCGCCCCCGGTGTCGAGCGGGCCTTCGGGCTCGCGGCTGTAGCGGATGGCCACGCCGAACGCCTCGCCGTCGCCCAGATGCTGCTCGATCAGCGCACCGAGCCATGACACATTGACCACGAGCTCGGTCAGGCCGGCGGCGGCGAGCTTCTCGACGTGGTAGACGATCATGGGCTTGCCGGCGAGCGGCAACAGCGGCTTGGGCAGCGTTTCGGTCAGCGGGCGCAGACGCGTGCCGAGTCCCGCGGCGAGGATCATCGCCTTCATCGCGCGCGGTACCAGTCCTGCCCGCGCGCGACCGGCAGCACGCGATCGCGCAACCAGTCCGCGAACGGCGCCGTTTCCGGATGGGCCGCCGCCACGTCGAGCGTGTAACGCATCACCAGCGGCAGGTCGGCCAGGTAGCCGGGCTTGCCGTCGCGCAGCCAGAGCCGCGCGAAGATGCCGAGCACCTTGATGTGCCGCTGCAGCCCCATCCAGTCGAACCAGCGCCGGAACGTGGCCGCGGGCACGGGCTGCATCGAGCCTGCCGCGACCGCGCGCGCCGCGAAGGAGGCCGCCCAGGCCTCGACCCGCGCCGGCGCCCACTGCACGTAACAGTCGCGCAGCAGCGAAACCAGGTCATAGGTGAGCGGGCCGGTCACGGCGTCCTGGAAATCGATCACGCCCAGCGCACCGCCGGGCAGCAGCATGAGGTTGCGCGAATGGTAGTCGCGATGCACGAAGACCTGCGGCTGCTCCTGCGCGCTGGCAACCAGGCGCGCGAACAGTTCCTGCAGCAGGGCCCTGTCGTGCGCGCCCAGCGCGATCCCGAGCAGCCCTTTCAGGTACCAGTCGGGAAACAACTGCATTTCCTGCAGCAGCAGCGCCCCGGAATACGCCGGCAGATGCCAACCCTCGCACGCGGTCGCGGTGCCCTGGATGCGCAGGAGCGTATCCATCGCCCGCGCATACAGGCGATCGACGCTGTGCTCATCGAGCGCGCCCAGCATCAGGGTATCGCCGAAATCGCTCAGCAGCAGGAAACCGCTCGCGCTGTCATGGGCGATGACCTCGGGGGCGCACACCCCGGCCTCGCGCAGCATCGCGGCAATCCGCGTGAACTCGAGGTTGCGCTCCTTGTCCGGCGGTGCGAATACGGCGATGCGCGTGGGCTCGCAGCCCTCGAGGCGGAAATAGCGCCGGAAACTCGCATCGCCCGCCACCGCGGACAGGCCCAGGCGTCGCCCCGCGACCGGCTCGACCAGCTTCGAACACCACTGCAGCAACGCGTCCATTGTCGATTCCGGTCAGGGTAACGCGGCAAGGCGAGGACGCCGCACAATCAGCGCCCCGCCAGTCGATCCTCGTGACGCGATGCCGCTATAATGCGGCCCTCGGCCAGAGCGTCGTGCATTATCCACGCTTCCCCGGAGCTGAAAAGATCCGCGGCTGATCCAACCCGAGGCCCGGACTTCAACGGAATGCAGAGCAAGCCCGTCATTTTCCTTTCCCGCGTCATCGCCGGGCTGGCGAGCGCCGCGGTGCTGCACGCCGCTGCGGCCGACAACGGGCAATGGCAATGCCGGGGCGCGGAGACGGGCGGCTGGGACTGCAGCGCCGTTGCGCCGACGATTGCGAGCGGCGCGGTGCGATCCACCCCGAGCGCCGCGCCGAATGTAGCAGCGGATGCAACGCCCGATGTCACACCGGATGCAGCGCTCGATGCTGTGCCGGCTGCTGCGCCCGATGCCGCGCCGGCAGGATCGGTGGCCGGGTTGGCGGATGCCGATCTGCTCGCCGAGACCATGGACTGGGTGACACTGCGGCGCCTGAGCCCGGAGCAGGCCGCGGCGATCGGGGCACAATGTCGGGGCGCTTATATCGAGCCGCCGCTGGAGCCTCCCGCCGAAGGCGGAGCGCAGATTGGCACCGTCCACGCCTCGTCGGCCGAATCCGAACTGCTGCAGAACCCGGAAATCGCGAAATTTTCCGGCAACGTAACACTGCTGCAGGGCGATCGGCGCCTGCGTGCCGATCGCGCGACTTATTACCGCGAACAGGACCGCGCCGATATCGAGGGCAACGTGCAGTACCGCGAACCGGGCCTGCTGGTACGAGGCGAGTCCGCATCGATCGACACGGCGCAGAACTCCGGCGAATTACGTGAAGCGCGCTTCGTGATGCACCGAGAGCACGCGCGCGGCGAAGCGAAACTGGTGCGGCGCAACGTCGACCGCACCCTCGAATTCGAGGAGACCGTCTACACGCAGTGCGAACCCGGCCACGACGACTGGCAGCTCGCGGCCGACTCGATGCGCGTGGATCGCGAAACCGGGCGGGGCACCGCGCAAAATGCCCGGCTCGAGGTCAAGGGCATACCGGTGCTCTACACGCCGTACCTGAGCTTTCCCGTCGATGACCGGCGCATGAGCGGGCTGCTCTGGCCCACGTTCACGAACTCGTCCCAGAACGGCCTGGACGTCACCACTCCCTACTATTTCAACCTCGCACCGAACTACGACGCCACCCTGCTGCCGCGCTACATGAACGATCGCGGCACCATGATCGGGGGGGAGTTGCGCTACCTGAATCGCTGGAGTTCCTGGGCCACCAGCGGCGCCATCCTGCCGAATGACGAGGTCGCCGACGAGGACCGCTGGATCGCCAGCCTGGAGCACACGGGCGCCCCGGTCGAGCGCATGGGCACGCTGATCAGCTACACCGAGGTGAGCGACGAGGACTACCTGCGCCAGCTGAGCTCGACCGGACTCCAGGTACAACGATCCATCTTCCTGCCGCAAACGGGCCAGGTCACGTACCGACTCGACGACAGCTGGGTCCTGGCGGCGAAGGCGCAACAGTACCGGCTGCTGGATCGAGCGCTCGCCGAGCCCTACAAGATCATGCCGCGCCTCGAAATGAACCGTCCGTTCAGCGGCACGCCGTTCGCGCTCGATTACTCGCTCACCAGCGAGTTCACGGTCTTCGAGCACAAGGATCGCGCGGAGCTCACCGGACAGCGGCTCTACCTGGAACCACAGATCGCCTTCCCGATGCAGTGGGCCGCGGCCTTCGTGCGGCCGGCACTGGGCTACCAGTCGATCAGCTACAACCTGGACGAGAGCCTCACGCTGCCGGGTGACGAATCCCCGTCGGTCGGCGCGGCGATGGTCAACCTGGATGCCGGCTATTTCCTCGAACGCGACACGAGCCTGTTCGGCACCGCGTTCCTGCAGACGCTGGAGCCGCGGGCGTTCTACCTGTGGGTGGACCGGGAGGACCACAGCGACCTGCCGAACTTCGACTCTTCCGACCTCACCTTCAGCTTCAGCCAGCTGTTCCGCACCACGCGCTTCAGCGGGCGCGACCGCATTGCCGACGCCAACCAGGCCTCGCTCAGCGTCACCTCGCGCCTCATCGACGACGAGAACGGCATGGAACGGGTGACGGCCAGCGTCGGCCAGATCTACTATTTCGAGGATCGCCTCGTGACGGTCTGCGATGCGCAGCGCGCGCAGTCCCAGCCGAGCTGCCGCACGCGCGTGCCGCCCTCGGGCGGATGGAGCGACGCGCAGCCCGCGGATGCGCAGTCGGTCTCCAGCTCGGAAATTGCCGCGGAGTTGCAGGTCCGGCCGACGCGCAGCGTCTCGGTCACGGGCACGACGCTGCTGGACGTGCATCGCGAACAGGTGAACGAAGGCGGCGCCTTCGTTCACTGGACCCCCGATACACAGACGATCGTGAACGCGGGCTATCGCTATCGCCGCGAGCAGACCTCCTATGACATTTTCGGCAACCTGATCAGCGAGACAATCGACCAGGCCGACTTTTCGGCCGTATTGCCCATCAGCGACCGCTGGCGGGTATTCACCCGCTACCAGTACGATTTCACCAACGACTACAGCCTCGAGGAGCTGGCGGGGCTGGAATACAGCTCCTGCTGCTGGTCGGTGCGCATGGTGTACCAGGAAGGCGTGGACTGGGATCAGGGTCGCGACTACGGCTTCTACCTGCAGTTCGTGCTGCGCGGCCTCGGCGGCCTCGGCAAGAACATCGACCAGCTGTTGCAGGACAGCATCTTCGGCTTTGGCAGCAACCTGGAGGACAACGGCCTTGCGTATTGAATCGACTGGAGCGGGAAGCCGGTGGCGCGCTGCCGCGGCGATAGTGCTGTGCTGCTGGGGACTGGCCGGGGGCGCGCTGGCGCAGACGCGGCAGCTCGAGGGCGTGGTCGCGATCGTCGACGACGACATCATTCTCGCGAGCGAATACCAGGACCGCATGCGCCAGGTCACCGAGAACCTCGCGCGGCAGAAGATCGAAATGCCGCCGCAGGAGGTGCTCGACCGCCTCATCCTCGAGCGCATCCAGCTGCGCATGGGCGATCGCGCCGGGGTGCGCATCAGCGACGAGCAGCTGAACGAGGCGCTCACCAACATGGCGCGCCAGAGCGGCGCGAGCCTGGAGCAGTTCCGCGCCCAGATCGAGGCCGACGGCGGCTCGTACGCGGCGGTACGCGAGCAGGTACGCCAGGAAATGATCCTCTCGCGCGTGCAGCAGGGCAACGTGCGCAATCGCGTCCAGGTGACCGAGCAGGAGGTCGATGATTACCTTGCCTCGGAAGAAGGCCAGAAGCGCACGGCGGCCGTCTACCACATCGGGCACCTGCTCCTGCCGCTGGCCACGGACGCCACGATGGAGCAGGAACGCGCCGCCATGGCCTACATGGAGGGGCTGCGTTCGCGGCTGGCCTCCGGCACCGCCTTCGAGCGCTTCATGCGCGCGCCCGACAAGACCCCCTACGCGTTCACCGGCGGCGATCTCGGCTGGCGCCTCGCCGGCGACCTGCCGAGCGTGTTCCTGGAGACGGTTCCGGCGCTCGAGACCGGCGCGATATCCGCACCGGTGCGCAGCGCCAGCGGCCTGCACCTGGTGAAGCTGTTCGAGAAACGCGGCGGCAGCGGACAGATGACCCAGCAGACCCGCGTGCGCCATATCCTGATCAAGCCCTCCGAGGTGCGCAGCGACGCGCAGGCGCAGCAGCTGGCGGCGCAGTTGCGCGCGCGCGTGCTGGCGGGCGAGGACTTCGCGAAACTGGCGCGCGAATTCTCGGAAGACATCGGCTCGGCGCGCGAAGGCGGGGACCTCGGCTGGACCAGCGCGGGACAGATGGTTCCGGAATTCGAGCAGGCCATGAACCAGACCGGGGCCGGCGAGATCAGCGCACCGGTGCGCAGCAGTTTCGGCTGGCACGTGCTGCAGGTCGAGGAGCGCCGCACCCAGGATCTCAGCGACGAGATGAAACGCAACCAGGCACGCAACATCCTGTTCGGCCAGAAGTACGACGACGAACTGAACACGTGGCTGCAGAAGATCCGGGACGAGGCTTTTGTCGAAATCAAGATCTGATGCCCGCGCCGATGCGCCGGTGCTCGCGCTGACCCCGGGAGAACCGGCCGGCATCGGTCCCGACCTGGTGGTTACGCTGGCGCAGCGCGGTTTCGACGCCAGCGTGATCGCCATCGCCGACCCGCAACTGCTGCTGGATCGTGCGCGCGCACTGGGGTTGCCGCTGGACATCCTGCCGCCGGACCCCCTGCCCGCGCCGCCACGCACGCTGCGCGTGCTGCCGGTTGCGCTCGGACGCCCCGTCGTCCCCGGGACGCTCGACAAGGCCAACGCGCCCTATGTGCTCGCGACGCTGCAGGCCGCCGTAAGCGCCTGCATGAAACGGCGCGTGGCCGCGCTGGTGACGGGCCCGGTGCACAAGGGAATCATCAACGATGCCGGCGTGCCCTTCAGCGGCCACACCGAATTCCTCGCCGCCGCCACCGGCACGCCACGCGTGGTGATGATGCTCGCCACGCCCGGATTGCGGGTTGCGCTGGCGACCACGCACCTGCCCTTGCGCGACGTCAGCGACCACATCACGGCACAATCGCTGGAACAGGTGCTGCGCATCCTGCACCGCGACCTGCGCCGGCATTTCGGTATCCGCGACCCGCGGGTCCTGGTCGCGGGGCTGAACCCGCACGCGGGCGAAGGCGGCCACCTGGGTCGCGAGGAGATCGACGTGATCATCCCCTGCCTGCAGCGCCTGCGTGCCGAGGGCATGACGCTGATCGGTCCGCTGCCCGCCGATACCCTGTTCACACCGCATCATCTCGAGGGCGCCGACGCCGTGCTCGCGATGTACCACGACCAGGGCCTGCCGGTGCTGAAGTACAAGGGCTTCGGCCAGGCGGTCAATATCACGCTCGGTCTGCCGATCATCCGCACCTCCGTGGACCACGGCACGGCGCTGGACCTCGCGGGCACGGGCAAGGCGGACACCGGCAGCCTGCAGTTCGCCCTGCAGACGGCGCACGACATGGCCGCGCGCAGCGCCGCCCTGCGCGCGGCGGAGCGCGGCTGATGGCCGGCGGCCCGGCGGGGCACCGTCCGCGCAAGCGTTTCGGGCAGAACTTCCTGACCGATCGTCACGTGATCGACCGCATCATGCAGGCGATCGACGCCCGCGCCGAAGACACCATCGCGGAGATCGGCCCGGGCCACGGGGCACTGACCGAACCGCTGCTGCGCAGCGGCGCCAGGCTGCACGTGGTGGAACTGGATCGCGACCTGGTGGCCCGATGGCGCCTGCACGAGAGTGAGCGCTTCAGCGTGCACGCCGCCGATGCGCTCGACTTCGATTTCCGCGCGCTGGCCCCGCCCGGAGGCGGGCTGCGCGCCTGGTCGGCAACCTGCCCTACAACATCTCGACGCCGCTGCTGTTCCACCTGCTGGAGCAGGGCGACTGCGTGCGCGACATGCATTTCATGCTGCAGCGCGAGGTGGTCGAGCGACTCGGTGCCGAACCGGGCAGCGCCGATTACGGTCGCCTCAGCGTGATGGTGCAGTACCGCTGCGCGGTGCAGCCCCTGTTCGAGGTGCCGCCCGGGGCCTTCCATCCCCCGCCGCGCGTGGTGTCGGCCATCGTGCGACTGCTGCCCCAGTCGCATCCGCACGGACGCGCGCACGACTACCGCATGCTGGAGCAGGTGGTCCGCCAGGCCTTCGGGCAGCGGCGCAAGACGCTGCGCAACGCGGTTGCGGGCCTGCTCGATGCCGCGACGCTGGAGCGCCTGGGCATCGATCCGGGCCGGCGCCCGGAGACGCTCACCGTGGGGGAGTTCGTCGCGCTCAGCAACGCCGTCGCGCCGCAACCAGGCGCTGGCGCCTGATGGCAACCTACGCGATCGGCGACGTGCAGGGCTGCCATCAGCCGCTGCTGCGATTGCTCGACACCCTGCGTTTCGATCCGACGGCCGATCGGCTGTGGTTCGCCGGCGACCTGGTCAACCGCGGCCCCGCGTCGCTCGCCGCGCTGCGCCGCGTGCGCGCGCTGGGCGCCCGCGCGACCGTCGTGCTCGGCAACCACGACCTGCACCTGCTCGCGGTATCCGAGGGCGTGCGCAAGGCACTGCGCAAGGATTCGTTGGGCGCGATTCTCGAGGCGCCGGATCGCGAGGAACTCCTCGGCTGGTTGCGCTGCCAGCCCCTGGCCTACCGCGGGAGCGATTTCACGCACGTGATGGTGCACGCGGGCATACCACCGCAGTGGAGCGTCGAGGACACCCTCGCGCGTTCGCGCGAAGTGGAGGCCACGCTGCAGGGGCCGCTGTACCGGGACTTCCTGCACCACATGTACGGCAATTTCCCCGACACCTGGGACGAGCGGCTCGAAGGATTCGAGCGACTGCGGCTGATCACCAACTACCTCACCCGCATGCGCTTCTGCGCCGCCGACGGCAAGCTGGATCTCGACAACAAGAGCCCGCCCGCGGACGCCAATCCCGGCTTCGCGCCGTGGTACGCCCACGCGCTGAGGCGCAGCGCGGGCGTCCCGGTCGTGTTCGGCCACTGGGCCGCGCTGGAGGGCCGGGCGGAGCGCGCCGACGTGCACGCCCTCGACACCGGCTGCGTATGGGGAGGCCGGTTGCGCGCCATGCGCCTCGAGGACGGCGCGCTGTTTCACTGCAATTGCTGAACAATCCCTGTGGGTCCGCATTCATGCGGACATGTGCCGCGGTAGGTCCGCATTCATGCGGACAATTGTCCGGCCGAAGCCGGACCTGCAGCTCCTGCGAATTGCTAAACTGCCTTTCTGTCAGGCCACGGCAAACACGGTGCAAATCTATCTGGTCGGCGGCGCGGTGCGCGACCGCATGCTCGACATCCCGCCATGCGAACGGGACTGGGTCGTCGTGGGCGCCAGCCCCGAGCAGATGCTCGCACTCGGCTTTCGCCAGATCGGGCGCGATTTCCCCGTGTTCCTGCATCCCGAAACCAGCGAGGAGTACGCGCTGGCGCGGCGCGAACGCAAGAGCGGACACGGCTACGCGGGCTTCACCTGCGAGACCGGCTCGCAGGTCTCGCTCGAGGACGACCTGGCGCGGCGCGACCTCAGCATCAATGCGATGGCCGAGGACCGGGACGGCCACCTGATCGACCCTTACGGCGGCGCTCAGGATGTGCGCGATGGCGTACTGCGCCATGTATCGGATGCCTTCGTGGAGGATCCGTTGCGGGTGCTGCGCGTGGCGCGCTTCATGGCAAGGTTCGCGTCACGTGGCTTTCGCGTTCACCCCGCCACCATGACGCTGATGCGCGACATGGCCGCCAGCGGCGAGTTGGCGCACCTGGTCGCGGAACGGGTGTGGACCGAAACCCGCCGAGCGCTCGGCGAGGCGAGTCCGCAGGAATACTTTCGCACGCTGCGCGAATGCGGGGCGCTCGGGGCGATATTTCCCGAGATCGACGCGCTGTTCGGCGTGCCGCAACCGGCACGCCATCACCCCGAGATCGACACCGGCGAACACGTATTGCTCTGCCTGCGCCTCGCCGCGCAACTGCGGCTGACGGAGCCGGCGCGCTTCGCGGTGCTGGTGCACGATCTCGGCAAGGCGCTCACGCCACGCGAACGCTGGCCCTCCCACGTCGGCCACGAGAAGCTCGGCGCGGTCGCGGTGCGGGCGCTGTGTGAACGACTGCGCGTGCCGGTCAAGTACCGCGAACTGGCGCTCGTGGTATGCCTGCACCACACGCGCTGCCATCGCGTGCTGGAAATGCGCGCGCCCGCGATCGTGTCGCTGCTCGAGGACGTGGACGCGCTGCGCAACGGCGAGCGCTTCGAGGAATTCCTGGCGGCCTGCGAGGCGGACGCGCGCGGGCGCACCGGACTGGAGCAGCGCCCCTATGCACAGGCCGAAAAGCTCAGGCGCGCCCGCGCCGCCGCGGCCACGGTAACGGCCGCATCCGCACTGGCACGCGGCCTGCACGGGCCGCAAATCGCTGTCGAGATGCATCGATTGCGCTGCATCGAGGTCGCGCGGCTCGAGGGAGAGGATCATGGGGAATAGCAGCTCCGGGCGCGTCGCACTGGTCACCGGCGCAGCGCATCGCATCGGCGCGGCGATCGCGCGCGAGCTGCATCGCGCCGGGTGCCGCGTACTGATTCATTACCGCAGCTCGGCCGCGGGCGCGCAGCAGCTGCTGCGCGAGCTCAATGCCGTGCGCCCCGACAGCTGTGCCGCCGTGCAGGCGGACCTGTGCCGGGCGAACGATGTCCGGGAGCTGGCCGCGCAAGCCTGGGCGCTCGCCCCCGGACTCGACCTGCTGGTGAACAATGCCTCGGCTTTCTACGCGACCCCGCTTGGCAACGTGACCGATGCGCAATGGAACGAATTGTTCGACGCCAACCTGAAGGGCGCGTTTTTCCTCAGCCAGGCGCTGGCGCCGGCGCTCGCGCGCAGGCAGGGATCGATAGTCAACATCGTCGACATCCATGCGGACATTCCGCTGCCCCAGCACACCGTGTACGCGATGGCCAAGGCGGGGCTCGCAATGATGACGCGCGCGCTGGCGGTTGAACTCGGCCCGTCGGTCAGGGTCAACGGCATCGCTCCGGGCGCGATCCTGTGGCCGGAGCAGCCGAACGCGGTGCTTGGAGCTGCGCATGCCGATGCCCTGCTGGCACAGACCGCGCTGAAGCGAATGGGCACGCCCGAAGACATTGCCGGAGCGGCGCGGTTCCTGGGCCTGGAGGCGCCCTACGTGACCGGGCAGATCCTCGCGGTGGATGGCGGGCGCAACCTCTATTGATCGCGCCGGACGCCGCGCTCGATCGACACCCCGACGCCCCGGGCACCGGGCACGGCGCCAGGCTTGTCGAGCTTGATCCGCAGCCACGGCACGGCGAATTCCGCCATCAACGCGGTCGCGACGGTCTCGGCGAGCGTTTCCACCAGCTGGCAGGAACTCACCGCGGCCAGCGCGCGGACACGCTCGGCGACGGCGTGGTAATCGAGCGCGTCGGCGATCGCATCGGAGCGTGCCGCGGCGGCGGTATCTCTCGCCATCTCGAGATCGAACTCCAGCACCTGCCGGACCGTGCGCTCCCACGGGTAGACGCCGATCACCGTATCCACCCGCAAGCCGCGGATATAGACGACGTCCATCACGATCTGCCGCGGCCGGTGCACGACGCGATCATGCCACCGGTTCCAGCGTATCGATGGGCCAGCGCGCCTGGGCGCGCACCGCGAGATCGTCGTGCTGGCCGGCGAGCAGGCGCTGGCAACCGGCGAACGCCACCATGGCGCCATTGTCGGTGCAGAACTCCGCACGCGGATAGAAGACCCGCCAGCCGCGCGCCTGCGCCTCATCGCGCAAGCGTTCACGCAGCTCGCGGTTCGCGCTGACGCCGCCCGCCAGCACCAGTTGCGTCAACCCGGTCGATTGCAGCGCACGCCGGCACTTGATGAGGAGGGTGTCGATCACGGCCTGCTGGAATCCGTGCGCGATATCGGCCTTGCACTGTGGCGCGATGACGCCGCCGGCCTGCTGCAGCCCTCGAAGTGCGTTGGCGGCAGCGGTCTTCAGTCCGCTGAAACTGAAATCGAGTCCGGGCCGGTTGGTCATCGGGCGGGGAAAATCGATCCGCCCCGGCACGCCGTCGGCAGCGAGCGCGGCCAGCTGCGGCCCGCCCGGATAACCGAGCCCCAGCATCTTGGCCACCTTGTCGAAGGCTTCGCCCGCCGCATCGTCGAGAGACTCCCCGAGGATTCGATAGGCCCCGATTCCCTCGACCAGCACCAGCTGGGTGTGTCCGCCCGAAACGAGCAAGGCCACGAAGGGAAAGACCGGACGCTCCGGTTCCAGCATGGGCGCCAGCAGATGCGCCTCCATGTGATGCACCCCGACCGCCGGGACACCCCATGCAAAGGCGAGTGACCGTGCGACGCAGCCACCCACGAGCAGGGCGCCCAGCAGGCCAGGCCCTGCCGTGTACGCCACCCCGTCGATGGTCTCCACGGGACACGCGGCCTCCTGCAGTACCCGCCGGATCAACGGCAGCGCTTTCCTTATATGGTCCCGTGATGCGAGTTCGGGAACCACGCCGCCGTATTCGGCATGCATGGCCACCTGGCTGTGCAGGCAATGCGCAAGCAGGCCCCGGTCCGAATCAAAGACCGCAACCCCCGTCTCGTCGCAGGACGTTTCGATGCCTAGCACACGCATGGGCGGGGATGATAACCGCCGCCCGGGGCGAACCACTACGGGGCGGCAATATTCCCCGCTGCGCTCGTTTTGCATTCTGGCCGCATTGCCTTTAGAATTCGGCGCCCCGCCTGCCCTCCAGGTAGCGGGAGCATCGTTACGTGATCCGAACAACTGTCTGGTAGGTCCTGAATGCCGTCCATCAAGGTAAAAGACAACGAGCCCTTCGACGTGGCCCTGCGCC
>JAKJFB010000509.1:2273-2514 GCA_022705125.1 Pseudomonadota bacterium | reverse complement strand
GGTGATGTCGATATCGACGTCAACAACTACAACAACTTCAACCGCAACACCAACGTGAACTGGCAGAACAACCAGATCGCGAATCGCAGCGGCAACAAGGCCAGCTGGCAGCACGACCCCGCGCACCGCAAGGGCGTGAACTACCGCAACCAGGCCGTGGCCGGGAAGTACGGTGCGGGTCAGGGCGCCAGCCGTGTCTCGCGGGATCAGGCCCGCGGCTGGTCTCAGGCTCAGGGGGGCA
>JAKJFB010000509.1:281-2175 GCA_022705125.1 Pseudomonadota bacterium | reverse complement strand
CGGGACCCAGCAGCGTGATCTCGCAACGGCAGGCGCGCAACGCGATCGGGCAGCGAGCGGCAGCCGCTCCAGCGAAAAGCGCAGCAGTGCGTACAGTGGATCGCGCAGCCCGAATATGGATCGTGCCGCCAGTTCGCGCGGGTCGGCCAGCCGCGGCACGCGTTCCTACGGTGGTGGTGGCCGCGCCGGTGGCGGCAGGCGTTGAGGAGCATCGCAATGGGCAGCAATACGACGAGAATGGTGCGCTGGTTCGGCATCTGCAGCCTGGTAGTGCTGGCCGCGGGGTGCAGCAGCACGATGGCGCAAGCGCCCGCGGCACAATCCTTCGCCACGCCGGAACAGGCAATTGAGGCGATGGCAGCGCTGATCGGAGCGCATGATGCCCAGGCCGTCGAACGGGTGTTCGGCCCCGGGAGCGTGGATATGTTTTCCTCCGGCGACGACGATGCCGACCAGGAAGACTTCCAGCGCGTGAAGGGCATGATCGAGACCCGCGTGGAGTTCAGCGATATCGACGATACGACGAAGGTCGCCCTGATCGGCGACAAGGCCTGGCCGTGGCCGATACCACTGGTGAATGAGGGCGAGGGTTGGCGTTTCGACACCGACCGCGGCCGCGAGGAGTTGCTGAATCGCCGCGTCGGACGCAACGAATTGCAGACGATCGCGGCTCTGCACGAGGTTGTCGATGCGCAGCGCGAGTACAACAGCGCAGGGCGCGATGGGCAGCCTCCCGGCTACGCGCAGAAATTCGTGAGCACCGAGGGCAAGCGCGACGGGCTCTACTGGCCGCCCGCGGACGGCGAGGAACTGAGCCCGCTCGGTGACCTGCTTGCCGAAGCCGACGTGCACGCCGGCGTGCCGCAGCCCTTTCACGGCTACTACTACCGCATCCTCAAGGCGCAGGGCCCCGCGGCGCCCGGGGGCAAGGCATCCTACCTCGACGACAACGGGCTCATGACGCGCGGCTTCGCAGTCATCGCGTGGCCCGCCAAGTACGGCAACTCCGGCGTCATGACATTCATGATCAACCAGCGCGACATCGTGTTCCAGAAGGACCTCGGGCCCGACACCGACGCGATCGCCAAGGCCATCGACAGCTTCGATCCGGATCCCGGCTGGTCGCCGACCGGCGATGCGATGCTCGGCGCCGAAGACCACGACGAGGCGGCCGCGACGCCTTGAACGTGGCGAAGCCGACTGTTTCTCCACTCTCGATCCAAAGGAACCCGACGATGCGCAAACTGACAATCAGCCTCGCCCTGGCCGCTGCCATGGCATCGGTCACCGCCCTCGCCCAGACCGCCACGGTCGTCGCAGGATCTGCTCCCGGGGTCGTTGCTGCCGTGGAAACGGAGTCCTACACCGGCACGATCAGCGCCATCAACGCAGAGACGCGCATGGTCACCGTCAAGGGCGAGGGAGGTGGAGTGGCGGAAATCAACGCGGGGCCGGACGTAAAGAACTTCGGACAGTTGAAGGCGGGCGATCGTGTGACGATGGAACTCACCAGGGCGCTGGCGCTCGAGTTGCGCAAGGGCAGCACGGCTGAGGTGTCGCGCCAGGACGAGGCCGACAAGGTGGGCGCCGGACCCGACGAAGCCCCGGGTGGCGCCATCGGCACGCGTACGAAGATCATGGCGGAAGTCACCGCGATCGACGCGGCGAACAAGACCGTGACGCTGAAGGGCCCGAACCGTTCGATCGACCTCGCGGTCGAGGATCCCGCGCAACTCGCCAACATTACCGTCGGCGATCGCGTGGAGGCGACCTATATCGAAGCCGTGGCATTCCAGGTCACGCCCGCCGCGGCCACGCCCTGAACAACACGCGCGGTCACGCGGCGCGAGCCGCGTGAGCGCCCGCTCCACTCACAGATGCGCCGGATCGGCGG
>JAKJFB010000509.1:0-271 GCA_022705125.1 Pseudomonadota bacterium | reverse complement strand
CGGTGAACGTAATGGTGAGCCAGCGGTCCGGACCCTTGCCGCCGATCGTATCGCCGATCTCGGTCCTCAGCGTGTCGAACTCCGCAATCGATAGCCGCAGCTCGGGTGGCACCAGCACCGAGACCTCGATGAAGCGGGCACGGCCGGTCTTGTAGCTATAGCTGCGGTAATCCGGGAAGCCGTGGCGCGCCACGAAGTCAGCCATCACGGCCCGCACACTGTCGCTCACATCCGGCGGGCTGATCATCAGGATTTCGCCCAGGGACGCACG
>JAKJFB010000508.1 GCA_022705125.1 Pseudomonadota bacterium | reverse complement strand
AACGCGAAGGCGTTGTCGACGGGGCAGACCATGTCGTAGCGGCCGTGAACGATGTAGCCGGGAATGTCCGCGATGCGGTATGCCTCGCGCAACAGCTGGTCCGGCGCGAGAAAGGCATCGTTGACGAAGTAATGCGCCTCGATGCGCGCCAGCGCCAGCGCGACATGCGGATCGGAGAAATGCCCGATCACGTCGTGGTTCGGCCGCAGCGTGGCGCACTGCGCCTCCCACAGTGACCAGGCTTTCGCCGCCGACATGCGCGCGATCTCGTTCGAGCCGGTCAGCAGGCGATGATAGGCGCGCATGAAATCGCCGCGCTCCGCGGCCGGGATGTGCTCGGCGTAGTCGCGCCAGTAATCCGGGAATACGCGGCTCGCGCCGTGCTGGTAGAACCACGCGAGGTCCTCGGGCCGGCACAGGAAGATGCCGCGCAGGATCATCGCGCGCACGCGCTGCGGATGCGCCTCGGCATACGCGAGACTGAGCGTGCTGCCCCAGGAACCGCCGAACAGCACCCACTTCTCGATGCCGAGGAATTCGCGGATGCGCTCCATGTCGCCGACCAGCGCCTGCGTGTCGTTGGCCCCGAGCTCGGCATGCGGCGTCGAATGCCCGGCGCCGCGCTGGTCGAACAGGATGATGCGGTAGTCCTGCGGGTCGAAGAAGCAGCGGTTGGCGGGCTGGCAGCCGGCGCCCGGCCCGCCGTGCACGAAAAGCACCGGGATGCCATCAAGGTTGCCGCTCTCCTCGAGGTAGAGCTCGTGCGGCGGGTCCACCGCGAGGCGGTGCACCTGGCAGGGCTTGATCTCGGGAAACAGTGTCAGCATGGCAAGGCCCCTGGCGGTGGCAGCGATGCCGCGCATTCTACGCGAGCGCGGGCTCGTGCGTCGGCTGTAGGTCGGGCTTCAGCCCGACAAGGGTTCGGCAACGCCGAACCCGCTGCATTGCCGCAGGCACAAGTCGGCATGAATGCCGACCTACTCCTCCCGACGTCCGGCGCGGCGGCGCTCCACTTCCTTCAGCAGCTTCTTGCGCAGGCGGATACTCTGCGGCGTGACCTCGACCAGCTCGTCCTCGTCGATGAAGTCCAGCGCCTGCTCGAGGGACATGCGGATCGGAGGCGTCAGCAGGATGTTCTCATCGGAGCCCGCGGCGCGCACGTTGGTCAGCTGCTTGCCCTTGGTCGGATTCACCGCGAGGTCGTTGTCGCGGCTGTGGATGCCGATCAGCTGGCCCTCGTAGACCTCGACGTTCGGCCCGATGAACAGCCGCCCGCGCTCCTGCAGGCTGAACAGCGCGTAGCCGAGCACCTTGCCGGCGACCATCGACACCAGCACGCCGTTCTGGCGCGCGGCGACTTCCCCGGCCTTCACCGGTCCGTAGTGATCGAAGATGCTGTTCAGCACGCCGGTGCCCGAGGTCATGGTCAGGAACTGGTTGCGAAAGCCGATGATCCCGCGCGAGGGGATCATGTACTCCAGGCGCACGCGGCCCTTGCCGTCGGGCACCATGTCACGCAGCTCGCCGCGGCGCTTGCCCATCTCTTCCATGATCGCGCCCTGGTGCGTCTCCTCGCAGTCGATCAGCAGCGACTCGTAGGGCTCCTGCTCGACGCCGTCGATCACGCGCCGGATCACCTCGGGGCGCGAGACGCCCATCTCGAAGCCCTCGCGGCGCATCTTCTCGATCAGCACCGAGAGGTGCAGCTCGCCGCGGCCCGAGACCACGAAGCGGTCCGGCGTGCTGCCGTCCTGCACGCGCAGAGCCACGTCGGACAACAACTCGCGCTCGAGGCGGTCACGGATGTTGCGGCTGGTCACGAACTGGCCCTCGCGACCGGCGAAGGGCGAATCGTTGACCTGGAAGGTCATGCTCACGGTGGGCTGGTCGATGGTCAGCACCGGCAGCGCCTCGGGCGCGGCCGGGTCGCACAGCGTCGAGGAAATCTTCAGGTTGTCGATGCCGGTGATGCTGACGATGTCGCCCGCCTCGCCTTCGGCGATCTCGGCTTTCTCCATGCCCATCTGGCCGAGCACCGAATTGATGCGCGCATTGCGGCGCGTGCCGTCGGCCTCGATCACCACCACCTGCATGCCCGGCCTTGCCACGCCGCGTTTCACGCGCCCGATGCCGATCACGCCGACGTAGCTGGAGTAGTCCAGCGCGCAGATCTGCATCTGGAACGGCCCATTGCTGTCGGCGGGCGGCGGGGGCACGCGCGCGACGATCATCTCGAGCAGCGGCGACATGTCCTCGGCGAGCTGGTCCGGCTCGGGTCCGGCCACACCGTTCAGCGCCGAGGCGTAGATCACCGGGAAGTCGAGCTGCTCGTCGGTCGCGCCGAGGCGATCGAAGAGGTCGAACACCTGGTCCATCACCCAGTGCGGGCGCGCACCCGGGCGGTCGACCTTGTTCACGACCACGATCGGGTTCAGGCCCGCTTCGAAGGCCTTGCGCGTCACGAAGCGCGTCTGCGGCATAGGCCCGTCTACCGCATCGACCAGCAGCAGCACGCTG
>JAKJFB010000507.1 GCA_022705125.1 Pseudomonadota bacterium | reverse complement strand
CGCGCGCGCTGTCGTCGTCCTCGCGCGCGCGCTCGATCATCCGGCGCCACACCCCGTCTTGCGCCTGGTACAGGCGGTGAATGATGTTCTGCGCAACGGCCAGATTGATCTCGAACGGCATCTGGCGCGCCGACAGCATGAGCGCGTCGAAGCGGCCGAGGGCCTGGAGCGATTCGGGCGCCTGCTCCAGCGCGCGCGCCTGGCGTTCGATCGCCCCGCGCAGCGCGAATTCCAGCGTCTGCGCGTCGAGCGTGACGTGATGCGTCAACGCCTGTTCGTGAAGCTGATCGATCCGCTCCAGATCGGGGTCGGGCGCCTCGAAGAGCTGGCGCAGCAGGCTGTTGATCGCGAACTCGGCGGCAACCTGAAACGCCCGCGGCAGCGGCATGTTCAGATCGGCGACGAACCGTATCAGCGGCGCGTTGCGGTTGTAGATGCGCTGGTAGTCGCGCTCGGCCTCGTTGAGAAACTCGCGGAGCACCTCGCCCATGATGCGCCGCTGTTCATCCCGGAAGAGCGAAGGGATGGAGTAAAGGTGGCCGCGGAACGCCCGGTCGATCTGGCGCAGAACCTCCGTCATGTCGGCGCGCGCGAAGGCGCGGCTGATCTCGCGCCGCATCGTTCGGTAGGGCGCTTCCCCCTCATCGGTGCGCACGCCGCCGCTGATGTTCTGATCGCCCAGGTGCAGGACCGCGTAGACGAGTTGCTCGCTTTCGCGCGTCACGTCCGAGGTGATGCGGGCGCGGCCGATCGCGAGCCGCGCGCGCCCCGCCTCGTGGTACTGATGCTCGATCCGCTCGACGGTGAAGGCATACACCCGCGCCATGTCGGGATAGTCTTCGAAGACTGAACTGAGCGCGTAGTGCGCGCCGACCTTGTGCAGGTCGACGATGCCCGACTTGATCCAGCGGCGATAGATCTCGGCGCCGTCGCCGACGAGATCGGTGTTGCTGTGCGCGCGCCGCAGCCGCTGGAGGAACCCCTTTTCCAGATCGGCGTCGAGCAGTTCGCGCGCCAGCTGGATCACCCGGCCGGCGTATTGCAGGATCTGCACCGACTCGATGCCCGAGATGTCGTCGAAGAACCAGCCGCAGCTCGTATACATCAGCATCGCGTGGCGCTGCAGCTCGAGCAGCTTGATCGTCCGGCTCACATCGGACCGCTCCAGCGCGAGGCGCCGGTGGCGCTGCAGAAACCGCTCGAGCGTCGCGGGCGCGCGATCGAGCACGACCTGGATGTAGTCGTTGCGCGCGCCCCACGGGTCGCGCAGGATCTTGCCCAGTTCCTGTTCAAACAGCGGCTCGGCCTGGTCGCGCAGCCAGTCCAGCGCTTCGCGCAGCGGGCGGCGCCACGCCTGATTCCACCCGGGGTGTGCGCCGGTGGCGCACCCGCAATCGCTCCGCCAGCGCTCGACCCCGTGCGCGCAGCTCCACGCGGTGTTCTCATGGATCTCGACTTCCCAGGTCGGCGGGTGCAGCTCCAGGAACTGCGCGTAGTTCGCGATGCGCGTCTCGGGGTCGGCTTCGATCGCCTTGAGCGCGTAGGCCAGGGCCATTTCGCCGTAGCGGTGATGATGGCCGTAGGTTTCGCCGTCGGTGGCGATATGCACCAACTGCGGGGCGTCGCTCTTGCGGTCAAACGCCGACAGCAGACGCCCGGCGAGATATTCCCCTTTGTTCAGCAGCCCTTCGAAGGCGACGGCGTGCGAGATCGAGCTGTTGTAGAAGAACAGCGCGATCGACCGCCCCGACGGGAGCCGGCACAGGTAGGGATGACGCGTATCGAGCGAGCCTTCGTTGACCTCGTGCCACGCGCTCTGGCCCCGCTCGCGGACTCGGGCGGCCTGGTGCGGCGCCAGAATCGTGAATCGGATGTCGTAGGTGGCCATTGCCTCCAGCGTGTCCAGATCGACGGCCGTCTCCGCCAGCCACATCCCTTCGGGCGGCCGGCCGAACCGGTGCACGAAATCGGCGATCCCCCACAGCACCTGCGTCTGTTTGTCCCGCGCGCTGGCCAACGGCATGATCATGTGATTGTAAACCTGAGCGAGCGCCGAACCGTGACCGCCGAACCGCCGCGCGCTCGCCTGGTCGGCCTCCAGCACCGCCGCGTAAACTTCGGGCGCCTGATCTTCCATCCAGGCAAGCAGCGTCGGCCCGAGGTTGAAGCTGATCCGCGAGTAGTTGTTGATGATCTCGGAGATCTGCCCCTTGCCGTTGAGGATGCGCGCCCAGGCGTTGGGGCCGTAGCACTCGGCCGTGATCCGCGCGTTCCAGTCGTGATAAGGGTAGGCCGAATCCTGCTGCTCGATGCTCTCGAGCCACGCGTTCTCGCGCGGAGGCTGGTAAAAATGGCCGTGGATGCAGACGTAGCGCGCCATGGCGGTGGGGATTCCGGGGTTAGGGGAGTGACGGCACGCAGCCGGCCTGAACAACTTATCGGTCGCGCGCAACGGGCGCTCGATGGCGGTCCGCCTTCGGGCGCGCCCCCCGCGCGCCTCAGCCGGAGCGGCGGGCGC
>JAKJFB010000506.1 GCA_022705125.1 Pseudomonadota bacterium | reverse complement strand
GCCGGTGAAGAAGGCCTCGTCGGCGAGGTAGATGTCGTCGCGGGTCAGGCGCTTGGTGCCGACCTCGTAGCCGAGCTCGCGCGCGATCACGTGGATGGAGTCGCGGGTGATGCCGGTGAGCGCGGAGGCGATCTCGGGCTCGTAGATGCGGCCGTCCTTGACGATGAAGAGGTTCTCGCCTGCGCCCTCGGCGACGAAGCCCTGGTTGTCGAGCAGCAGGGCCTCGTCGTAGCCCATGCGGGTGACCTCGAGGTTGGCGAGGATCGAGTTCGGGTAGGTCGCCGACAGCTTGGCGCGCGGCATCGTCGAGTTGACGTGGTGGCGGGTGTAGGACGAGGTCTTCACACGGATGCCCTTCTGCAGGCCTTCCTCGCCGAGGTAGGCGCCCCAGGGCCAGGCCGCGATCGCGACATGGACGCGCGCGCCGAGCGTGGAGATGCCCATCTTTTCCGAGCCGTAGAAGGCGATCGGGCGCAGGTAGCAGGACTCGAGCTTGTTCGCGCGCACGACCTCCTTCTGCGCCTCCATGAGTTCATCCTTGGAATAGGGGATGTCCATCATGTAGATCTTGCCGGAATTGATCAGGCGCTGGGTGTGCTCGGCGAGGCGGAAGATCGCGGTGCCGCTGACGGTGTTGTAGGCACGGACGCCCTCGAACACGGCGAGGCCGTAGTGGAGCGAGTGGGTGAGGACGTGGGTGGTCGCCTCGCGCCACGGAACGAGCTTGCCGTCCTGCCAGATGAAGCCGTCGCGGTCAGCCATGGACATGATGAAGATCTCCGCCTTGAAAAATGTTCGCTGGATGGGTTCGTCGCGCACCCTCGATCGTCCACGGGGCGCAAAGCCTTCGGATTCTAGCGTAAAGCCGTGCCGAGGACGCGGGCCGCGCGCAAAGCCGCGACCGTCGTCGCAGACCGGGCGCCAGCGCGGTCGACGGGCAAGCGGTGCTCCTCCATCCCCGGTGGTGCGCGCTAGAATGCGGGCCTTCATGCGCCTGGAGCATCGAAGTGAAGGATCGTCCCTGGAAACCCAATGTCACCGTCGCCGCCATCATCGAGCGCGACGGCCGCTTCCTGCTCGTCGAGGAGGAGACGCCCGAAGGCCTGCGCTTCAATCAGCCTGCCGGCCACCTCGAGGAGGGCGAGTCCCTGCTGCAGGCCACGGTGCGCGAGGTGCTGGAAGAGACCGCCCACCACTTCGAGCCGGAATACCTGGTCGGCATCTATCAGTGGACCCGCCCCCAGGGCGACATCACCTACCTGCGCTTCGCCTACGGCGGGCGTCTGTGCGGCGAGGAGTCCGGGCGCAGGCTGGACGAGGGCATCGTGCGCGCGGTGTGGCTGACGCTCGACGAGGTGCGCGCATGCGCCGATCGCCACCGCAGCCCGCTGATCCTGCAGTGCATCGAGGACTGGATCGCCGGGCAGCGCCATCCGCTGGCGCTGGTGCATCACCGCTGAACGGGATGATGGCACCTGCGCTCCGCCTGCTGCTGCCCGCGCTGCTCGCCCTGCCGGCGACGACGTGGGCGATGGCGGGGGCGCAGGGCCCCGCCGGCGGCGCGCGCGTGAACATCTGCTACAACTACGGCTGCGCGAGCGAGGGCAGCGTGCGCGTGCGCGAGTCCACCCTGCGCCGGATCGGCGAACGCCTCGCTGCGGCACGCAGCGCCGGGGAGGAGCGCGCGCGCCTCGCCGAGGCGGTGGGCGGGCTGTACCGGGTGGCCGCGACCCAGACGGCGATCGCGGCCGACCGCGCCGGCAACCTGCTCGACGAGGGCGCGGACGGGCGCATGGACTGCATCGATCACTCGACCTCCACGACCCGGCTGCTGCAGCTGCTCGAGGCGCGCGGCGCGCTGCGCTTCCATCGCGTGGTCGAACCGGCGCGCCGCACCCGGCTGATCCTGCAGCATTTCAGCGCGGTGATCGAAGCGCTGTCGGTGGAGGAGCGCTTCGAGCGCCTGCCGCCCGGCCAGGCGTTGGCGGGCTGCAACTGCACCGAGGACGGGCTGGTGATCGGAGAGATGGACGGCGACGACCGTCCGGGACAACGTTACGTGGTCGACAGCTGGTTCGTCGACAATGGCGAGCCAGCGGTCGTGCTGCCGCTCGCGGAATGGCTCAATGGAGGTGGACCGAATGTCCAGTAGTCGGCATGGAAGGCAGGACGGGGCGGGGATGAAGGTGGTGGTCGGCATGTCCGGCGGGGTGGACTCGGCGGTTTCCGCGCTGCTGCTGCGCGAGCAGGGCTACGCGGTCGAGGGCCTGTTCATGAAGAACTGGGAGGACGACGACGATTCGGAATATTGCTCGACGCGGCAGGACCTCGTCGACGTGGCTTCGGTGTGCGACGTGATCGGCATCGACCTCGAGGTGGTCAACTTCAGCGCCGAATACAAGGACCGCGTGTTCGCCGACTTCCTGCACGAGTACGAGGCCGGGCGCACGCCCAACCCGGACGTGCTGTGCAACTCCGAGATCAAGTTCCGCTGCTTCCTCGACCACGCCATGCAGCTC
>JAKJFB010000505.1 GCA_022705125.1 Pseudomonadota bacterium | reverse complement strand
TCGCCGAGCACCTGCTGCACGATCTGCGGCACGGTCATCACGCCGTCGACGGGCTGGCCGCCGGTCATCGCGACCGCGTCGTTGTAGAGGATCTTGTAGGTCATGTTCGCCTTCGCGGCGATCGCCGCGCGGATCGCGAGCAGGCCGGAGTGGAAGTAGGTGCCGTCGCCGAGGTTCACGAATACGTGCTTCTCGTCTGTGAAGTGCATCTGCCCGAGCCAGGGTCTGCCTTCGGCGCCCATCTGCGTGTAGGTGGCGGTGTTGCGTTCCATGCCGAGCACGAGGTAGTGGCAGCCGATGCCGGCGAGCGCGCGCGAGCCCTCGGGCACTTTGGTCGAGGTGTTGTGCGGGCAGCCCGAGCAGAACCACGCCTTGCGCTCGCCGGCGCCCTGGAGCTGCTGCATCTCGCGCTCCCTGGCCGCTATCACGCCAATGCGGGCGTCGATGCGCGCCTGCAGCTCGGCAGGCAGTTCGCGGCGTTCGAGACGCGCCGCGATGGCCCGGGCGACGATCGCCGGCGACAGCTCGTAGCGGATCGGCAGCAGCGGCTGGCCGCGCTCGGGCGACCACTCGCCGCCGGCGCCGTCATGTTCGTCGTACTTGCCGACGACGTGCGGGCGCACATCGTCGCGCCAGTCGTAGAGCTGCTCCTTGAGTGCGTACTCGAGAACCTGGCGCTTTTCCTCGACCACGAGTATCTCGTCGAGCCCGCGCGCGAAGTCGCGCGTGGCCAGCCCGTCCAGCGGCCAGACGCAGCCAACCTTGAGCAGGCGGATCCCGATGCGCCGGCAGGCCGCCTCGTCGATGCCGAGGTCGTCGAGCGCCTGGCGCACGTCCAGGTACGCCTTGCCGGCGGCCATGATGCCGAAGCGTGCACCGGGCGGATCGATCACCACGCGGTTCAGTCCGTTGGCGCGCACGTAGGCGAGCGCCGCGTACCACTTGTGCTCGAGCATGCGCGCTTCCTGAGCCAGCGGCGGGTCGGGCCAGCGAATGTTCAGCCCGCCCGGCGGCAGCGCGAAGTCTTGCGGCAGCACGATCTGCACGCGATCCGGGTCGAGCTCGACCGAGGAGCTCGATTCAACCACGTCGGTAACGCACTTCATCCCGGCCCACAGCCCGGAATAGCGGCTCATGGCCCAGCCGTGCAGCCCGTAATCCAGATATTCCTGCACGCTCGCCGGATACAGCACCGGGATGCCGCTGGCGATCAGCAGGTGCTCGGACTGGTGCGCCGTGGTGGAGGATTTGCAGGCATGATCGTCACCCGCCAGCAGCAGTACGCCGCCATGGCGCGAGGTGCCCGCGAGGTTCGCGTGCTTGAGCGCGTCGGCCGCGCGGTCCACGCCAGGGCCTTTGCCGTACCACATGCCGAACACGCCGTCGTGGCGCGCGCCGGCGAACAGGTTGACCTGCTGCGTGCCCCACAGCGCGTCCGCGGCGAGCTCCTCGTTGACGCCGGGCTGGAACACGATGTCGTGCCCCGCGAGGTGTTTTTTCGCCGCGTTCAGTGCCATGTCCAGGCCGCCGAGCGGCGAGCCGCGGTAGCCGGAAATGTAGCCGGCGGTGTTCAGCCCGGCGCGGACATCACGTTCCTTCTGCAACATGGGCAGGCGGGCGAGCGCCTGCACGCCGTTGAGGTAGATGCGGCCGCGCTCCACGGTGTACTTGTCATCGAGCGTGACGTCGCGCAGCGCCGCCGCGCCGCAGCCGTGTACGTTGTTATTCATTTCGGGCAATGCTCGGGGATCTTGCAGTCCGGATGGTAGAAGCACGGGAAGCTATCGTAAAATCATAAAAATCGACTTCCGGTATGAGAAAAACAGATGGCAAAGGACGTGACGTTGCGCCAGCTGCGCTATTTCGTGGCCGCCGCCGAGACCGGCCAGTTCTCGATGGCTGGCGCCCAGGCCAACGTCTCGCAGTCGGCGATCACCAACGCGGTGGCACTGCTCGAGCAAACACTCGGCGTGCGGCTGTTCGACCGCCTCCCGCACGGCGTCACGCTGACGGCCGCGGGCCATAACTTCCTGCAGCACGCGCGCCACGTACTCGATTCGCTGCAGGACGCACTGCGCGAGCCGCGCTTCCAGGCGCACGGCCTGACGGGGAGCGTGCGCATCGGCGCGACCTACACCGTGCTCGGCTACTTCCTGCCGGCGCTGCTGGCGCGCTTTCGCATGCAGTACCCGGACGTCGAGCTCGACCTGTACGACATGGATCGCGCCGGCATCGAGCAGGCGGTGAGCGCGGGCGAGATCGAGCTCGGTGTGCTGATCCTCTCGAACCTGCCGGCGCGCGCACGCTTTGGTCATCACGTGCTGATGCGCTCGCGCCGCCAGCTGTGGACCTCGGCCTCGCACCCGCTGCTCGAACTCGAGTCCCCGTCTCTCGCCGACATCGCCAGGTATCCGTTCCTGCAGATCACCCAGGACGAAGCCGAGGCGGCGACGCTGCGCTACTTCAAGGCCAAGCGCCTGCGCCCCGACGTTGCCTTCCGGACCGGCTCGATGGAAGCGCT
>JAKJFB010000504.1 GCA_022705125.1 Pseudomonadota bacterium | reverse complement strand
ACTACAGCGACGTAGCCCGCGTGCTCGACACAGCCCCCGGCCTGGAACACGCACGCACCCGCAACGAAGACGGCCGCCGCATCGCACGTCGGCCTGACGAACGCGCGCGCGTGCTGCGCCGCCAATGGGATCGCGCCGTCGCCTACATCGCCAGCGGCCGCCGCATCGTCGGCCGCGATGAGACGTTCGACGCACGCGCCGACGCTATCGCCGCGCATGTACTCGCCGTACAGAGCCGCGCAGACGCCGCCCCCGGCAGATGGAACCGCGGAGGCGGCCCCGCTGACCGTCGCCGATCTGGAGGCCGATACCCGACGCCTGGCACTCATGGCAGGCATCGGCCGTGAAACGGCGCGCACAGCGCTGCTGCGCCTCGCAGAAGACGACTGGATCGTTCGCACCAACGAGGCCGAAGGCCGCAGCGCCGCACACTGGAAAATCGGCCCTCACGTCGTTATCCACAGCAACCCAGTAGATGCCCGGTCACAAGTCGCCCACCGCCCCCCCGGCAGCGGCGCAGCCGCACGAAACGCGCTGCTGCTCGAACTCACAAACCGGCTGGACGATGCGGCACATGACCTCTTCACTCTCGGAGCACTCGGGCTACACGCTGGGAACGTCTATGCACGCTGCACTCACGATCCTCTCTCACTCGGAGAACTCGCCCAGCTCACCGGATCAGACGCAGCTCACACGGTACAGACACTCACCCGGCTCATCGAAGCTGACGTGCTGCTGCTCAGCCGCGACGGCTGGCACAAGCCCGCCGCCGACCGCCGCGACGCAGCGGCCGACGCCCGCGGCGTCACCGGACGCCTGGCAGCTCGCGCCGAGCGCTACGCCGTCGAGCGCGAACTGTGGGCCTGGTGGTGCGCCGAGCTGGACTGGATGAACACGCCCCGAGCTGAACGCCCGAAGCGCCCCGCACCAGGTCAACTCGTGCTCGTACCTGACCTTGGCCCAGCCCCTCGCCCGATTCATCCCCGCACCGCCAACGGCCGCGCCGACTACCGCGCCGCCCGCTGCATCATCACCGGCACTACTCCCCCAGCTCGGCCGCGACCCGTGCCCGTATCCGACGCCGAACGCATCATCATGGATGTACTCGGCGCAAAGCCGATTGGGACAATGCCGTTCCCCCGTTCCCACGACGAGACGCAACCAGACCCCCTCGAAGGCAAAGCGCAGCGCAGCGGAGCGCGGCAGCCCTATCGTGAGCGAACCGACCGCACGACGACCGTTCGCTTTGTCGGATGACGCACATGCCGCCACCTGACGGAGCAGGCGGCAGCCTGTGGACACCGACGCAGAGCCTCACCTGCCCACAATGTGCACAGCCCAGCTATCGCGGGGCTGGCCTGCACACAGTATGGACAGCCAAGCAGTAACACGAGGGTCGCACCGCGACCCAGACAAAGCAGTGCAGCTCTTCGAGCTGCACCATGTGACGGCCGCAAGCGGCCGCAGTGCTTGAACGCTTCGCGTTTTTTACCTTGAAGCCTGGCGGCATTCTACGTTCGCTCAACCTGCGCGCAAGTGCTTTCGCGGCATATCCTCGCTCGCTGCGCTCACTCCGGTATTCCACGGTCACTTGCACTTCGGCGTCGCTCTCTGCGAAAGGCGTAAACGCCTTCAAGGCAAAAAAACGTGAGGGAGAGAGAACATGGCAACCACCTACATCTGCAAGAGCTGCGCCGGACTGGCACCCGTTGGAATCGGCTACGCGGCCGAGGGCACCGACGCCGAGGCGCAGCAGTGCGCCGAGCGGATCGCGTGCGAGTGCGGCCAGAGCCGAACCGCGAACGCTTGGGCCGTGCTCAACTGCCCATGCACCCGCATTCTTGGCCTGTACTCGACCGAGGAAGCAGCGACGACCGCCGCCGAATTGTTCGGCTCGTGCAGCTTCGCCTACCGGCTGGACGACGCCGAGCGTGACCGGCTCATCGCCGCCTAAATAGACCTATAAACCCTATAAGACCTAACGAAAGGTAAGACCATGAAGCCCACCCGAGTTATCCCGTTCGACACCGCACACATCGCCGGAGCTGACGAGTTCCACCGCTCGACCGCTGAACAGTTCCGCCAGGCAATCGGCCCCGGCGTGTTCATGTCACTTGGTGCAAGCCAGCTCGCAGCAGTGCCCGGCCGCTACGACCGCGGCGGCCTACTGTTCACCGCCCGCATCCTTCCATTCACGCGAACCGGCGACCGCTACGCGGCCGCTCGCAACATGGCCGTGCTCGTGAGCACGACCCCGCTCGATGAAATCGAAATCGAGGTGCGCGAGTACGCCCGCGGCATCGAGCACGCGAAGATCGAAGGCGTCTACATCGACCAGCTCAGCCGCGCCGTGCTCGCCCTGGACTACGACGGCAGCGAAGCGCTGAACCCTCGCTACTGGCAGCAGTAGCAGCCGCAGCCCGCCGCCAGCCAGGCGGCGAGTCCGAGGCCGGCGGCGCCGAGATCCGGGCCGGCAAAGCCGATGGCATCGAATCCCAGTTCGCGGCCCCAGCGTCGTATGTC
>JAKJFB010000503.1:248-2523 GCA_022705125.1 Pseudomonadota bacterium | reverse complement strand
GCACGGGGTCGCGCACGGTGTTCTCGAGGTTCGCGAGGCAGGTGGCCTCGATCTCGGCGATGCCCTCGGAGTCGGCGTTGACCAGTGAATTGTTGAAGCGCTCGACGTTGGCCAGGTAGTCGGGCTGGTTCTGCATGTAGTGCAGCAGTGCGGGATCGGCGCGAAACGCCGCGCGTTGCTCATCGGTGAACGCCGGGTTCTCGACCGGCATGATCCACTGCGCGGTGCGCTGGAAATGGTGCAGCTTGCCGGCGCGTGGCGCCAGCGCCGAGATGATCTGCACGCCCGTGGAGCCGTTGCCGATGACGCCGACGCGGCGTCCGTCGAGCGCCACGCTGTGGTCCCAGCGCGCGGTGTGGAAGCAGGCGCCCTTGAAGCTCGCGAGCCCGGGAATGTCCGGGTAGTTCAGGTGGTGCAGCACGCCGGTGGCCGCGATCACGATGTCAGCTTGATCCCGGGTGCCGTTCTTCGTTTCGAGATGCCAGCGACCGTCGCGGAACTCGCAACGCACGATCTCCTCGTTGAAGCGGAGGATCTTGTCGACGCCGTACTTGCGCGTGGTCCTCTCGAAATACTCCTGGATCTCGGCGCCCGGTGGCAGCATGTGGCTCCAGTCGGGGTTGGGCTCGAAGGAGTAGGTGTAGGCGTGCGAGGGCACGTCGCAGGTCAGGCCCGGATAGGTGTTCTCGCGCCAGGTGCCGCCGATGCGGTCGGCCTTCTCGTAGATCGCGCAGTTCGTGATGCCGGCCTGGAGCAGCTTGATGCCGCTCAGGATGCCAGCCATGCCGGCTCCCATCACCACCACGCGGATGTCACGCAATGTCTTCTTGTCTGTCATCTGGTCTGCTCCCTGCCCGGGTTGAAAATGCATGCTCAAAGTAGGGCCAAATCATGACGTGCGAATCATTCATATGTATTACCCGAATCGGGTAGATCCGGTGCCCGACCGTGGGTCGCCATTCATGGCGACAGCGGCATTCCTGACGGCACCGCCCCCGCATCGATGCCGTCCGCTCATGATATCTTCACCTCATGGACAACCTCCGCTTCGACAACCGCTTCGTCAACGAACTGCCCGGCGATCCCGAGCACGGCCCGCGCCTGCGCCAGGTGCACGGCGCGCTGTACTCGCGCGTGCATCCGACGCCGGTCGCCGCGCCGGCGCTGATCGCGCATTCGCGCGAGGTGGCCGAACTGCTCGGGATCGGCGAGGAGCACATCGCGAGCGAGCTGTTCGCACGCGTGTTCGGCGGCAACGCGCTGCTGGAAGGCATGGCACCCTACGCGGCCAACTACGGTGGCCACCAGTTCGGCAACTGGGCCGGGCAGCTGGGCGACGGGCGTGCGATCTCGCTTGGGGAGACGGTGAACGCGAGCGGCGAGCGCTGGGAGCTGCAGCTCAAGGGCGCCGGTCCCACGCCGTATTCGCGCAACGCCGACGGCCGCGCCGTGCTGCGCTCCTCTATCCGCGAGTTCCTGTGCAGCGAGGCGATGCACCACCTCGGCGTGCCGACCACGCGCGCGCTGTGCCTGGTGGGCACCGGCGAGCCGGTGGTGCGCGACATGTTCTACGACGGCCATCCGCGCGCCGAGGCCGGTGCGATCGTCTGTCGCGTGGCGCCCTCGTTCATCCGCTTCGGCAACTTCGAGCTGCCGGCCTCGCGCAACGACGTGGCGTTGCTGGAGCGGCTCATCGACTTCACGATCGCGCGCGACTTCCCGCACCTTCGCGGCAGCCGCGAGCAACTGCACGCCGCGTGGTTCCGCGAGGTCTGCGAACGCACCGCGCGCCTGATGGCGGAATGGATGCGCGTGGGCTTCGTGCACGGCGTGATGAACACCGACAACCTGTCGATTCTCGGGCTCACGATCGACTACGGTCCCTACGGCTGGATCGACGACTTCGATCCGAACTGGACACCGAACACCACCGACGCCGGGACGAGGCGCTACCGCTTCGGGCAGCAGCCGCAGGTGGCCTACTGGAACCTCGGGCGGCTGGCCAGTGCGCTGGCACCCGCGTTCGGCGGCGTCGAGGCATTGCAGGAGGGACTGCAGCACTACGTTGCGGCCTGGCACGCTGCCGAGCGCGGCAACATCGCCGCGAAGCTCGGGCTGGCGGATTGCCGCGACGAGGACGTGACGCTGATGGAGGACCTGCGCGGGCTGTTGCAGTCCGCCGAGGTCGACATGACCATCTTCTACCGCGCGCTGGACGGGGTGGACCCGGCGGCGCCTTCGCTGGCGCCGTTCGAGGAGGCCTTCTACGACGCTG
>JAKJFB010000503.1:0-233 GCA_022705125.1 Pseudomonadota bacterium | reverse complement strand
AAGCGGCGGGCTGCCGAGGGCTCGTTCCTCGCGTGGCTGGCCCGCTACGGCGCGCGGGTGGGCGCCGATCCGCTGCCGGCGGCGGATCGGCGCGAGCGCATGCGGCGCGCGAACCCGCGCTATGTGCTGCGCAACTACCTCGCGCAGCAGGCCATCGACCGCGCGGAGCAGGGCGATTACGCGGGCATCCACGAACTGCTGGAGGTGTTACGCCGGCCGTACGAGGATCAGCC
>JAKJFB010000502.1 GCA_022705125.1 Pseudomonadota bacterium | reverse complement strand
GCGCCCAGTGCTGCGCTGCCGGATACCGGCTTCCTGCGCCAGCCGCAGGTGCTGTCCTTCGTCCCCATCTCCAAGTCCACCCTGTGGCGGCGCGTGCATGCGCGCACGTTTCCGGAGCCGGTGAAGCTGTCCGAGCGAGTGACCGTCTGGCGCGCCGAGGACATCCGCCGCTGGATCGAGCAGCAGGGGGTTGCGTCATGAGACACCTGGAAAGGCGTCGGACGCATCGCGCTGCACGCGGTAACGCCTCGGCAACACGCCGGCACGCATGCCCGGGCACATTGAAGCCGCAACGCGGTCAGGCGAGGTCTCGCCGCGGCCGCGAACGCGACAGGGCCTGGCGTGTATCGGTCGCGAAACGACTGGTCACACGGTGGTCTCACGGTCGCGCGTTAGACGCTGGAACGCCGTGCACGTGCTCGGGCCGTGCCGGGTTCATGCCGTCGACATCGAGGAAGCGGTTGACGCGGAGAAACCACGGCGCCGCGCCGGGCCCGCGTCCTTCGGTGGTTCCGTCGTCCAGGGAGTAACAACAATGGAAGACGATCCGGAAGCCGCCGGCGATCGCCGGCAGACATTGCAGACGATCCAGATGCTGCGCGAGGTGATCGACGGCGATCCCTACGCGACCGTGGCACAGCGATGGGGGCTGTCGCGTTCGGCCGTCGACCGGCGCATCAAGGGGCTCGCGGTGCAGCTCACGCAGGCAGTGGGCGTCGATGGCCTGCAGGAGAGCGGCGCCGCCTTCGTGAAGCGCCTGCGCATGCACCGGGACGCGATCCTCCAGGCACTGGAGCACTTCGACCCGACGCAGGTGAGCTCCCAGCGCGAAGCCCGTGTGCTCAATCCCGATGAGGTCGATCTCGGGGCGCGCCGCGTGCGCAGCCGATCCACGCGGCCGCTGCACGACCTGGCGCTCTACTACCTGCCCTTCGCGACCGGCCTGCGCCCGCTGGAGGTCGCGCGCCTGACGGTGGGCGATTACCTGCTGGAGGACGGCAGCGTGCGGCGAGAGTCGAGGGTGCGCGCCGATGTCGCGATCAACGGCAGGGACCGACCGCTGTTCTTCAACCACCGCCGTCTCGACGAGGCGCTCGGCGCCTATCTCGACGAGCGGGTCCGTGCCGGCCATGGTCTCGGCGCCGCCGAGCACTGGCGCGGCCTGGATCCGCACGGCCCGCTGTTCCTGGGTGCGGAGGGCGAGGTCTATCCGATCACGCCGAACGGCGGCGAGGGCCAGAACCGCTACGTCTGCCGTCCCCTGCTGGAGATCTACCGCAAGATCTTCCGTCAGGCCGACATACCCGGTCTGTGCACCCAGTCGGCGCGGCTGACCCTGATGTCGCGGATGTACGAGCGTGGCGCCGACGAGGACCAGGTCGGGCTGGTGCTGGGCATCGCCGATCGAAGTGCCGTGCGCGAGCAGCTGCCGAGGCCGCGACCCGAGCTGTCCAAGGTGCTGGAGGAGCTGGCATGACACGGCGCGCCCGCTGACGGGCTGCAACGGCGATGGAGTCGGGGATGGCGTCGGGGGTGGACGGGCAGCGCTTTGCGATCGGTGGGCGCGTGGTCGACGCCGACGATCCGCAGCTGCAGGACCTGCTGGCCCAGGCCTACGAGGCGCCGGGCCGGCCGCGCTGCCTGTGCGTGGCCGGCGGCGTCGAGATGTACGTCGCCTTCCATCGCCACTTCCAGATCAAGCGCATGCCCGAGACCGGGGACCGGCACCACCCCGCCTGCCCAAGCTACGAGCCGGGGCCTGCGATGTCGGGCCTGGGCGAACTGGTCGGCGAGGCCGTCGTCCAGCTGGATCCGACGCGGGTGGAACTGCACGTGGACTTCCCGTGGGCGCGTGTGCCCGGGCGGCCTGGGGTGGGCCGCGAACCTGCCGAGCCGTCGGAGGTCGGCCGCACCCGTCGCCGGATGAGCCTGCGGGCGCTGATGCACTTCCTGTTCGAGCGGGCCGGCTTCAACCGCTGGAGCCCGGCGATGGCGGGCAAACGCAACCAGGGCGTGGTGCGCAAGTACCTGCTGGAGGCGGCCGAGGACATCATGGTCAAGGGCGTGCCGCTGTCGAACCGGCTGTACGTGCCGGAAGCCTTCAGCGAGACCGCTAAGGCCGAGCAGGCCGAACGGCGGCGTGCGAGGTTGTCGGTGCTGCAGCCGCATGACGGGCGTCAGCCGCTGGCGGTGGTTCTGGGGGAGTTCAAGGGATGGGAGTCGGCACCCGCGGGCGCGCGCATCTGGATCCGCCACATGCCGGACGCACCCTTGCTGGCAGACGCGCGGACCTGGGCGCGGGTGCAGCGCGGTTTCGCGCCGCTCTTCGAGGCGCTCGACTCGGACGGAGGGCGAGGGCTGCGTCTGATGCTGGCGGCGCTGATCCGGGCACGCCGAGAGCACACCTACGAGATCGACCTCGCCAGCCTGATGCTGACCAGCGAGGAGTGGATTCCGCTGGAGGGTGTGCACGAGGCGCCGCTAGTTCGAGCGCTGGTGGCGCAGGGACGGCGGTTCGTGAAGCCCATGC
>JAKJFB010000501.1 GCA_022705125.1 Pseudomonadota bacterium | reverse complement strand
TCCCAGGCGCTGGCTGTAGCCCGACGCTTCTCGTGGGAGCGACGCGAGTCGCGAAAGGGCGGCGCACGGTGGGCGCGAGCTTTTTCACGGTCGGGCGAGGCGTTTGACTGCCAGAATGAGCCATGTCCATCACGCCCGATCCGGGCAAGGGGAGGTTCTCATGGAAACGACGCGTACCAAGCTGCGCGGGGTGAACCTGGGTAGCTGGCTGCTGCTGGAGAAGTGGATGGTGCCCAGCCTGTTCGAGGGCCTGGAGGCGACCGACGAGACCACCTGGTGCGCCGAGCTCGGTCCCGCCGCGGCCGAGCGCCTGCGCCGGCACTGGGCGAGCTTCGTGACCCGCGAGGACTTCGCCTGGATCGCCGCACGCGGCCTCAACGCGGTGCGCATCCCGATCGGGCACTGGATCTTCGGCCCCGACTACCCTTACCACCCCAAGTACGGCGCCCACCGCCACCCCTTCGTCACCGGTGGCATCGAGGTGCTCGACCGCGCCCTCGACTGGGCGCAGGAGTTCGGCCTGCGCGTGATCATCGACCTGCACGCCGCGCCCGGCTGCCAGAACGGCTTCGATAACGGCGGCATCAAGGACGTGGTGGAGTGGCATACGAAGAAGGAATACCTCGAGCACTCGCTCGCCGTGCTCGAGCGCCTGGCCGAGCGCTACCGCGCGCACCCGGCGCTGCACGGCATCGAGCTGCTCAACGAGCCGCGCTGGGACGTGCCGACCGACTACCTGAAGTCCTACTACCTCAAGGCCTACGCGCGCATCCGCAAGCACTGCGCGCCGGAGACGGTGGCAGTGGTGTTCCACGACGGCTTCCGCAGCTTCCGCGAGTACCTCGGCTTCATGCAGGCGCCGGCCTTCCGCAACGTGGTGTTCGACTATCACCGCTACCAGTGCTTCGAGCGCGGCGACATCGACATGGACATCCACGGCCACATCCGCAAGGCGGCGGTGGACTGGCGCGAGGAAGCCGACGCGATCAACGCCGAGCTCGGCCTGCCGGCGGTGTGCGGCGAGTGGAGCCTGGGGCTGGACCTGAAGGTGGTGTCGCTGTGGGCCGAGGGGCCGTTCAACCACGCCCTCGAGCACATGGACGACTTCCAGCAGGACGTGGCCAGCCGCGCCTACGGCGACAGCCAGCTGATGACCTTCGAGCGCCTGGCGGGCTGGTTCTTCTGGAGCTACAAGACCGAGACCACGCCGGCCTGGTGCTTGCGCGAATGCGTGGAGCGCGGCTGGCTGCCCTCACGCTTCGGGTAGGGAGGGCGTTTCCGGCCGCGCCGCGGGCGCGGTCGGCGGCTGCAGGCCCGGGCGCGGGCGCTGCAGCAGCAGCCGGCGCTCGAAGAAGTGGTTCTGGCGCGCGCGCCGGCTGATCACCAGCAGGGTCGAGCTGGGCAGCTCGTGGTGCAGCAGCTCCAGGGTGTCGACCTCTTCCTTGGGCGCGAGCGCGTCGGTGGCCTCCTCGATGAAGATCCACCCCGGCTGGTGCAGGAACACGCGTGCGACGCCCAGGCGCTGCTGGATGCGCAGCGGCAGCTCGCGCCCCCAGTCCTCCTGGGTGTCGAGCTTGGGGGCCAGCCAGGCGATGCCGGCGCATTCGAGCGCACGCTCGAGCACGGCGTCGGCGTGGCGGTCGGCGTCGTCGGGATAGCTCAGCACCATGCGCAGGCTGCCCGCGGGCAGGAAGGGCTGGCGCGGCACGAACATCAGGTCGCGCCCGAGCGGCAGCCTCACCTCCCCGCTGCCCCACGGCCACAGCCCGGCCACCGCCTTGAACAGGCTCACGGTGACCGCAGGGTCGCCGCAGATCAGCACGCGCTCGCCGCGGCGCACGCGCAGGTCGAAGTCGTCGAGGAGGATCTCGCCCGCAGGCGTCTGCAGGCGCAGTTGGCGCAGTTCGAGCTCGGGGTGGGGCGAACTGCACACCGCGATGCGCTCGCGGCCGCGGCTGCGGGCTTCGGCGCGCTCGAGCGCGAGCATGTCCTCGTAGAGGCTGGCGACGCGGTCGATCGAGGCGCGGCAGCGCGCCAGCTCGCCGAGGTTGTCGATCGGCCACGACAGCGCCGTGGTCAGGCGCTGGAAGGCCTGCGCCGCCTGCATCAGCACGCCCAGCGTCATCGCCCCGGCGATGTACTGCGGCGCGGCGATCAGGATGGGGAACACCGGCAGCAGGGTGCCGTAGCCGGTGGAGAAGGACACGATGCCGAGGTAGGCCAGAGTCTGCCGGTTCCAGCCCCGCCCGACGTCGTCGAACAGGCGCGCAGCCTCACGGCGCTCGTGCGGCTCGCCATGCATCATCGCGATCGGCTCGGCGTGCTCGCGCGCGCGCGCCAGCCCGAAGCGCAGGTTGGCCTCGACGGTCTGCAGGCGGTTGGTGGCGCGGATCAGCGGGCGACCGAGCATGAGCCCGAGCGCCGCGCCCACGCCCGCATACAGGAAGGCGGCGAGCACCATGTAGCCGTGCACCGCGATCGAGGTCCCCGGCAGCGGCGCGCTGCCCGAGACGCGCAGCAGGATGTCGATGAAG
>JAKJFB010000500.1 GCA_022705125.1 Pseudomonadota bacterium | reverse complement strand
CTTGGGCGCAGCGCTGATCCCTTACGGGCCGGACATCTCGTCCGGCAGCAGTTCGATTGCCATGACCAGCGCGTCCTCGCGCCCGTTCGCGGCCGGGTAGTAGCCGGGTCGGCGGCCGATCTCGTTGAAGCCCAGGTCGTGGTAGAGCGCAATCGCGCGTGGATTGCTCGGACGCACTTCGAGGAAGACCCGCTCGGCCCGGTGCCAGCGCGCCAAGTCCAGCAGACGCAATACCAGCCGGCGTCCATGCCCGCGCCCTTGCGCATTCGGTGCCACGCAAACGTTGAGCACATGCGCCTCGTCGGCCGCCACGCTCAGGATGCCGTAGCCGATGATGCGGTCGGATTGTTCCAGTACCCAGCAGCCGTAACCGGCGCGCAGGCAATCGCGAAAGATGCCGTGCGTCCAAGGGAAGGGGTAGGCGCGCAGCTCGATCTCCAGCACCCGATCCAGGTCGGTCTCACGCATCGCGCGCAGCGTCGGCACCGGCAGCAGCGGTTGCGCATTCACGCGTCCTTGCCTGCTTCCCGCAGGGTGCGCCGCAGTCGGCGCAACGTGGGCCAAAGCTCGCGCTTGGCGCGGGCGCCGCGCAAGGCCTCGGGCGAGGTCAGGTGCAGGCCGGGCAAGTCGAGATCGGCGCGCGTCGTGACCTGCTCCGCGCGCAGATCGAGCACCCGCAGCACGGCGCCCAGTAGTGGATGCGAGAGATCCGGCGCGTGGTCGTCAGCAAGGTTCAGGCGCAAGCGCAATCGCAGGCTACCGGGCGCGGCTCCCCCGCCCTGCGCGGCGGGATGCAGCGAAGCTTCGGCCATGCGCAGGCGCAAGGGCACGATGCCGAGCGCTTCAAGAAGCTCGTGCTGGCTGCGGCTCAGTGCGGCCAGGCCGGGCGCGCGCGTCGTCATGGACGCTCGATTTCGACTTCCAGATCGCGCAGGAACTCGGCATAGATGCGATCCATGGCCTCGCCCAGCGCGTTCACCGAATCGCGTACGGACGGCCCCGCGGCGGGACCATCCTGCGTGTACTCACGCAAGAGCAGCGGCGGCTTGCCGTCGCGCAAATCGGCGCGCAGGGAAAGCATCGCGACAACCTTCCACTCGTTCTCGGCGACACGGATGCGCTCGAAACGCTCCAGCCGGCCTTCGATGCGCAGCGCATCCACTTCGTTGGGGATACGGTCGGTGACCACGTCGGACAGCTTCGCGTCACGCAGCGCCCCGATCAGGCGGCGCTGCAGCATCCGCACCGGTGGATCGACCCACAACTGGTAGTGATAGGCCTTGAGCCGCGCCCCATCCGGATCGAGGCTGTAGATGATGGCCTGATCCGAATGCAGTCCGTCGGCCAGCAGGGTCTCCACGATCACCGGCCGCAGCAGCAGGGGCTCGTTGCGGACCGCTGCCGCCGGCGCGGCGCGCGTCGGCAAGCGGTAGTAGACCGTGTCCGGGATGCCGGGGCCCGCGGCGCAGCCGACGAGCACCAGCAGCACGGCGAGCAGGGCGATGCGCAAGGCATTCATTCGGGTTCCACCTCGTCGGCGCTGGGCGTGAACAACAGGCGATTGGGATTGCGCCGGATCTCGCGCGCGAACTCGTCGAGGTTGCGGCTGGAGGATTCCAGGTGATGCGTGATCGCATCGATGCGCTGCGCCACCGCGCCCACGGTCTGCTCCAGGTCGAGCACGGTCTGGCGCAGCTCCGGCCGGTTCTCCTCGACCGTGGCATTGAGCGAGGCGAGCAAGGCATCGGCGCGCTGCTGGGTGGTGTGCAACTCGGCCGCCACCTTGCGCACATCCTGCAGGCTCGCGGCAATCGCCTCCTGGTTGGGCTTGTCGAGCAGGCCGTTGACCCCGTCCGCGGCCTGGTTCAGGCGTTGCATCAGCTCGCGCGTATCGTTCACCAGCGCCGGCAGGTTGCTGTCGATGGTGCCGCTGATCGAATCGAGGCGCGTCGCGAGCTTGTCCACCAGCGGCCGCACCCGGTCGCGCGCGAGGATGGTGAGTTCGCCGGCCAGATCGTTCATCGCGGCGAACACGTCGCCACCGGCCGTACCTGCGATCTCGGCCCCGGGCTCGAGCATGACCCTGCTCTGGCCTTCGCGGATCCCGACCGAGGTGTCGGCGAGCAAGCCGGAAGACTGCAACCGGGCCACGCTGTCGGCCGGGATTGCCCAGTCGCTGCGCAGGGCCAGTTCCACCTTGTAGCGCGTCTTCTCGCCGCGCTCGGGCTCGATTACGCCGCTGCGTGCGCGCGGCGCCCGGATATCGTCGTGGCGCGTCTCTCCGGCTTCGGGCCCAAGGGCAAGGACCGTGAGCTCCCGGCGATCGACGAACTCGCGGCGGCGCGCACCGGCATGATGCCGATCGTGCAGCAGCCGGGCGAGCCGCCGGTCTACACCGGAGCGGGCGCGATGCATGCGGCCGTGCTGCTCGCCTTCGGCATCGTCACGGCGCTGCTGCATGACGTGATCGAGGATACCGACGCCACCCGCGAGAAGATCGAGGAGCTGTTCGGCAGCGAGATCGCCGAACTGGTCGAGGG
>JAKJFB010000004.1:5534-28687 GCA_022705125.1 Pseudomonadota bacterium | reverse complement strand
GGGACCGTACTGCTCCCAGCGGCCGGACTCCTGCCACAGCTCGGCGGGCTGCACCACCGGCATCAGCACCTCCTGCGCGCCGCTGCGGTCCATTTCCTCGCGCACGATGGTCTCGACCTTGCGCAGCACGCGCAGACCGAGCGGCAGCCAGGTATAGAGTCCCGATGCCAGGCGGCGGATCAGGCCGGCGCGCAACATCAGCTGGTGGCTGACGACCTCGGCGTCCGCCGGCGTCTGCTTGAGGGTGGCTATCAATAGCTGGCTGGAGCGCATGCTGGGGTTCCGCTGTGGGGTCCGCTGGATCAGGCGCAAATTCTACGGTCAGGCGGGATCAGCGTACAGGCGAGCGGGGTGGTACAGAGACCGCAGAATGTCGCAGCAACGGCGCGGATTACACCGTGTCGGCGCGTGGCCACCCGGCGGCGCAGGAGGCTCCAGAAACGAAAAACCCCCCTGGATTGCTCGCAGAGGGGTTCGAGAGACAGGCCGGCGGATCAGCCTCAGCCGGCCATGTCCTTGAGCTTCTTCAGCGGACGGATCTTCACCTTCACCGAGGCGGGCTTGGCGGCAAACATGCGCTCCTGCTTGGTGAACGGGTCGATGCCCTTGCGAGCCTTTGTGGCAGGCTTCTTTACCGTGGTGATCTTGAGCAGGCCAGGCAGCACGAAATCGCCCGGGCCGTTCTTGGCGATGTGGCGGCTCATGATGCCTTCGAGCTCCGCCATCACCGCGGTGACCTGCTTGCGCGACAGCTGGGTGCGCTCGGCGATCTCGTTGAGGATCTGGGTCTTGCTCCAGCTTTCCTTGACCGGGGTCGGCTTTGCAGCAGCCTTCGGTGCTGCCTTCGCGGCAGCCTTCTTGGGAGCTGCCTTCGCAGCAGCCTTCTTCGGTGCTGCCTTCGCGGCTTTTTTCTTGTCAGCGGCCATGTTGGTTCCTTCTGGTTTCCAGGTTGTTTGGCAGTGTGGCTTCCGGGGGGAGAAGCCCGTGTAATTGCTGTAATTGCAGGTTTTTCGCGCGCTTTGCGCTACAGCGCCCGTATATATAATGCATTCACTATTGCACGGCAACAGCGTCCGGCATTTTTCTTGCGCCGGCGCGCGGCGCTCGCCTGAGGAGGCATGAACGAGCCGCAAAGGGGCGCCATGGCCGGTCCGGTGGCGCGCCAGGAATGGCACCAGTTGGCATAATTCGCGCGGACCGGGTGGAGTATAATCCGCCGCTTTTTCGCGGTCGCGTCATGGGGCGCGCGCGTAGTTGATGTCCAGACCGAGGAGGTTTCCGGTATGCCGATCTACGAGTACCAGTGCCAGGGCTGCAATCGCGAGCTCGAAAAGCTGCAGAAGATCTCGGATGAACCCTTGACCGTCTGCCCGGAATGCGGCGAGCCGCAACTGAAGCGCAAGATCAGCGCGGCGGGTTTCCGGCTGAAGGGTGGCGGCTGGTACGAGACTGATTTCAAGAGCGGCAGCAAGAAGAACCTCGCCGGCGATTCGGGCTCCGCCGGAGGCGACAGCAAGCCCGCCGCGTCGTCGCCCGCGCCCACGTCGGGCGCCGGCGGCGCCTGAGCATCCCGAACCCTCCCCATCCGCGGAAATTCACGCCATGCGCACGCACTACTGTGGTGATCTCGATACGTCTCACGTCGACCAGGAGGTCACGATCTGCGGTTGGGCAGATCGGCGCCGCGACCACGGAGGGGTGATCTTCGTCGACCTGCGCGATCGCGAGGGTGTGGTACAGGTGGTGTTCGATCCGGATTGCGGCGAGCATTTCGCCACGGCCGATCGCGTGCGCAGCGAGTACGTCCTGCGCGTACGCGGCCGCGTGCGCGCTCGCGCCGAGGCGACCGTGAACCCCGCGATGAAGACCGGGCGGATCGAGGTCTACGCGCGCGAGCTCGAGATCCTCAACGTTTCCGACACGCCGCCGTTCCAGCTCGACGAGCACGCCAATGTCGGTGAGGAGACGCGCCTGCGCTACCGCTACCTCGACCTGCGCCGCCCCGAGATGCTGAACAACCTGCGGCTGCGCTCCGACATCTCGATGGCGATTCGCAACTTTCTCGCCGAGCGCGGCTTCATCGATGTCGAAACGCCGATGCTGACGCGCGCGACGCCAGAGGGGGCGCGCGATTACCTGGTGCCCAGCCGTACCCACCCGGGGCGCTTCTTCGCGCTGCCGCAGTCGCCGCAGCTGTTCAAGCAACTGCTGATGGTGGCCGGCGTGGACCGCTACTACCAGATCGTGAAGTGCTTTCGCGACGAGGATCTGCGCGCCGACCGCCAGCCGGAGTTCACGCAGATCGACCTGGAGTTCGCCTTCGCCGACCAGGCCGAGATCACCGCCACCGCCGAAGCGATGGTGCGCGGGCTCTTCGCACAGGTGCTGAAGCACGACCTCGGCGAATTTCCGCGCCTGACCTGGGCCGAGGCGATGGCGCGCTTTGGCAGCGACAAGCCCGACCTGCGCATCCCGCTGGAGCTGGTCGAGGTGAGTGACCTGATGCGTGCGGTCGACTTCAAGGTGTTCTCGGCACCCGCCAATGACCCGGACGGGCGCGTGGCCGCGTTGAAGGTACCGGGCGGAGGCTCGCTGCTCAGCCGCAAGCAGATCGACGACTACACGCGATTCGTCGGCATCTACGGCGCCAAGGGACTGGCCTACATAAAGGTCAACGACCGCACGGACCTCGAGGAGGGGCTGCAGTCGCCGATCGTGAAATTCCTGCCGGTGGAAGTGAGGCGGCAGCTGCTCGATCGCGTCGGCGCGGTCGATGGCGACCTGATCTTCTTCGGCGCCGATCGCGCCCGGGTGGTCAACGAGGCGCTCGGTGCGCTGCGCTGCAAGCTCGGCGCGGATCTGGAGCTCTACACCTGCGACTGGGCGCCACTGTGGGTGGTCGACTTCCCGATGTTCGAGCGCGACGACAAGGGGCGCTGGAGCCCGCTGCACCATCCGTTCACGCGCCCGGCCTGCGATCCGCAGGCGCTCATCGACGATCCGGGCGCGGCGATTTCGCAGGCCTACGACATGGTGCTGAACGGCACCGAGCTCGGCGGCGGCTCGATCCGCATCCACACCAGCGAGATGCAGCAGTCCGTGTTCCGCATACTCGGCATCGGCGAGGCGGAGGCCCGCGAGAAATTCGGCTTCCTGCTCGATGCGCTGCGCTACGGCTGTCCGCCGCACGGCGGGCTCGCCTTCGGTCTCGACCGCCTGGTGATGCTGATGACGCGCTCGGCCTCGATCCGCGACGTGATCGCCTTCCCGAAGACGCAGAGCGCGAGCTGCCTGCTCACCGAGGCGCCGGGCGTTGTCGACGCGCAGCAGATGAAGGATCTGCACATCCGCCTGCGCCTGCCGGCGGCCGAGGCGGCCGGCTGAGCGCGCTCGCGGGTCGGTTCGACGCCGCGGTGACGCGCGTGCCAGTGATCCTCGGGGTAGATCCGGGCTCGCGCATCACCGGCTTCGGCGTGATCCGCGCCGAGGGGGCGCGCCTCGAGTACCTCAGCAGTGGTTGCATCAAGGTGGCGGAGGAAGAACTGCCGGGACGCCTGAAGCGCATCTTCGAATGCCTCAGCGAGATCATCGAGGAGCACCGGCCCACGGAATTCGCGATCGAGCAGGTGTTCATGGCCAAGAGCGCGGGCTCGGCGCTGAAGCTGGGCCAGGCGCGCGGCGCGGCCATCGTGGCGGCGGTGCGCCTGGGGCTGCCGGTGTACGAGTATTCGGCTCGGCGCATCAAGCAGTCGGTGGTCGGCACCGGGGCGGCCGGGAAGGAGCAGGTGCAGCACATGGTGCGCACGCTGCTGAAGCTGCCGGCGGCGCCGCAGGCCGACGCCGCCGATGCGCTCGCCGCCGCCCTGTGCCATGCTCACACCCGGCAGAGCCTCGGGCGCATGCCGGGCGCGAGCGCAGCGCGACGCGGTCGCGTGCGCTGAGGTCGGGACGAAACAGGAAGTCATGATCGGACGGATTCACGGCATCATTCTCGAAAAGCAGGCGCCGGAAGTGCTGGTCGAGGCGCATGGCGTCGGCTACGAGGTGCAGGCGCCGCTCAGCACCTTCTACCGCCTGCCACCGGTCGGCCAGGAAGTGGTATTGCACACCCATTTCGTGGTGCGCGAGGACGCCCAGCAGTTGTACGGCTTCTGGCACCGCGACGACCGCAGCCTGTTCCGAGCGCTGATCCGCGTCAGCGGGGTGGGGCCGAAGCTCGCGCTCGCCATCCTTTCCGGGATGGATGCCGAGGAGTTCGCGCGTTGCGTGCAGCGCAACGATGCCAGCGCGTTGGTGAAATTGCCCGGTGTCGGCAAGAAGACCGCCGAGCGGCTGATGATCGAGATGCGCGACGTGCTGCGCGAATGGCGCCCCGACCTGGCGCTGGCCAAGGGCGAAGCGCCGGCTCCCGACATCGCCGAGGTGAGCCGCAACCGCCTGGTGCAGGATGCCGAGAGCGCGCTGATCGCGTTGGGGTACAAGCCGCAAGAGGCCGCGCGCGCGGTATCGGCGGCACTGGACGAGGACGTCCGTGAAAGCGAGGAATTGATCCGGCGCGCGCTCAAGGGCTTCGCGAGCGCGCGTTGAGGAAGCCGCGATGATAGAAACCGACCGCCTGGTGGCACCCGACGGGAAGCAGAACGAGGACGCGCTCGATCGCGCGATCCGCCCGCGCGCGCTCGCCGACTACGTGGGCCAGCCGGTGGTGCGCGAGCAGATGGAAATCTTCGTCGCCGCCGCGCGCGGCCGGCGCGAGGCGCTGGACCACACACTGATCTTCGGGCCGCCGGGGCTGGGCAAGACCACGCTGGCGCACATCATCGCCAACGAGATGGGCGTCTCGTTGAAGAGCACCTCGGGGCCGGTGCTCGAGAAGGCCGGCGATCTGGCCGCGCTGCTGACGAATCTCGAGCGCGGCGACGTGCTGTTCATCGACGAGATCCACCGCCTCAGCCCGCACGTCGAGGAGGTCCTGTATCCGGCCATGGAGGACTTCCAGCTCGACATCATGATCGGCGAGGGCCCGGCGGCGCGCTCGATCAAGCTCGAGCTGCCGCAGTTCACGCTGGTCGGGGCGACCACGCGCGCGGGCCTGCTGACATCGCCGCTGCGCGACCGCTTCGGCATCGTGCAGCGGCTGGAGTTCTATTCGGTCGCGGATCTGGCCTGGATCGTCGGGCGCTCGGGGAGCATCCTCGGCATCGAGATCGACGACAAGGGTGCGCGCGAGATCGCCCGCCGCGCGCGCGGCACGCCGCGCATCGCCAACCGCCTGCTGCGGCGCGTGCGCGATTTCGCCCAGGTGCGTCACGACGGGCGCATCACCGCGGCGATCGCCGACCAGGCGCTCGACATGCTGAGCGTCGACCAGCAGGGCTTCGACCACATGGACCGTCGCCTGCTGCTCGCGATGATCGAGAAATTCGACGGCGGGCCGGTCGGCGTGGACAGCCTGGCGGCGGCGATCAGCGAGGAGCGTGGCACCATCGAGGACGTGCTGGAGCCGTACCTGATCCAGCAGGGCTACATGCAGCGCACGCCGCGCGGGCGCATGGTCACTCGCGCGGCCTACCTGCACTTCGGACTGCAACCGCGCGGCGCGCTCGCGACACCGGACATGCTCGCCGACGCGGGGGAATCCGCGTGAACGATGTCGCGTTCATGGACCAGGAACTCCGCCTGCCCGTGCGGGTCTACATCGAGGATACCGATGCCGGCGGCATCGTGTTCTATGTCAACTACTTGAAATACTTCGAGCGCGCGCGCACGGAATTCATGCGCCGGCTCGGCTTTGCCAAGGCGGCTCTGCTGGGCGGGGAGTTCATGTTCGTGGTGCATTCGATGGACGTCCAATACCTGCGTCCGGCGCAACTCGACGACGAGCTCGCGGCCGGCGCGCGCGTGGTCGAGGCGCGCGGTGCGCGGCTGGTGTTCGCGCAGCGCGTGCTGCGCGGCGCCGAGGAGATCTGCCGCGCGCGGGTCACCGTGGCCTGCGTGAACAGCGCGACGCACCGTCCCTGCATGATTCCGCCGCGCCTGCGCGAGGCGCTCGTCGCCGCCGGCGCTCTGGCGCAACCGCCGGATACACGTCAACAGTCAATGGAGATTCCTGCGTGAACCAAGAGTTGTCGCTCTGGGCCCTGGTTGCCGAAGCGAGCATCACGGTGCAGATGGTCATGTTCGTGCTGTTCATGGCCTCGGTCGTGTCCTGGGGCATGATCGTGCAGCGCGCGCTGCTGCTGCGGCGCGCGAAGATGCAGTTCGCGGAATTCGAGCAGACGTTCTGGTCCGGGATCGATCTCGGTCAGCTCTACCGCGACGGCAGCAGTCGCCTCGAGGCGAACGGCCAGATCGAGGGCGTGGAGAACCTGTTCCGCGCCGGCTTCAAGGAATTCACCCGTCTGCGCCAGCAGCCGGGTATCGAATCCGATGCCATCATGGAAGGGGCGCAGCGCGCGATGCGCGTGGCCGTGTCGCGCGAGATCGAGTACCTCGAGCGCCACCTGCCGTTCCTCGCCACGGTCGGTTCCACCAGTCCCTATGTCGGGCTGTTCGGCACGGTGTGGGGGATCATGCACTCGTTCCGGGGGCTCGCGAACATGCACCAGGCCACGCTGGCCACGGTCGCCCCCGGCATCTCGGAGGCGCTGGTGGCTACCGCGATGGGCCTGTTCGCCGCCATTCCGGCGGTGCTTGCCTACAACCGCTACTCGGCGCAGGTCGACAACCTGGTGGCGAACTACGACACCTTCTCCGAGGAGTTCTCCAGCATCCTGCACCGCCAGGCGCATGCCGGCAGAAAGAGCGCCTGAGCGGAGGATCGTGACGATGGGACGACGGGAACGCCGCAGACCGATGGCCGAGATCAATGTCGTGCCGTACATCGACGTGATGCTCGTGTTGCTGATCATCTTCATGATCACCGCGCCGATGCTGATGCAGGGAGTCGAGGTGGAGTTGCCCGATGCGGCGGCGGAACCGATCGAGAACCAGGAAGACGAGCCGCTGATCGTCTCGGTCAGGCCCGACGGCACCTACTACATCACCCTGGGCGCCAACCCCGAGCAGCCCGAGAAGCTGGACGTGATCAAGGAGAAGGTGAGCAAGATCCTCAAGGCCAAGCCCAAGACCCCGGTGCTGGTGTGGGGCGACGAGAAGGTGCCCTACGGCATCGTGGTGGTGCTGATGAGCGAACTGCAGGAAGCCGGCGCGAAGAACGTCGGGCTGGTGACCGAGAATCCCTGAACGATGCGTTCCCTCGAGGGTTACATAGTCCCCGCGACGGTCACGCTGCTGCTGCACGCGGCCCTGCTGGCCGCGCTCACGATGAACTGGCAGTCCTCCCAGGAACCGCTGGTGAAGCCCGCGCCGCGTCATGTGAAGGCGCGCATCGTCTCGCTGGAGAAATCCGGCGCCAAGGCGGCGGCGCGCCCGGCCGCTGTGCCGCCCAAGCCCCAGCCGCCCAAGCCCGAACCGCCGAAGCCCAAGCCCGAGCCGCCCAAGCCGAAGCCCGAGCCGCCCAAACCGGCGCCCGCGCCGCCGCCCCCCAAGCCGCAGCCGAAGCCGACGCCCAAACCGCAACCGAAGCCCAAGCCGGTGCCACCGAAGCCGGATCCTAAGGTGCAGGAGGAAGCGCGCAAGAAGGAGCAGGTGCGCCGCGAAGCCGAGCAGCGCCAGCAACAGCAGCGCGAGCAGCAGGTCCGCGAGCAGAAAGTACGCGAGCAGAAGGTGCGCGAACAGCAGCGGCTCGAGCAGGAAATGGCGCTGGCAATGGCAGCCGAAGACGAGGCGTTGGCGGAAGGAGCCGAGACAACGACCTACGAGGAGGCCATCGCGATGGCCATCGAGGACAACTGGAGCCGTCCGCCCAGCGCGCGACGCGATATGCAGGTCGTGTTGCGGATACAATTGATCCCGACCGGCGAAGTCGTCGGTGTCAGTGTACTGAAGAGCAGTGGCGACCAGGCATTCGACCGCAGTGCGATCAATGCGGTCAACAAGGCCACCAGGTTTCCCGAAGTGGCCGAGGCGCCGCCGCAGGTGTTCGAGCGCCGCCTGCGCAGTTTACAGCTCGTGTTCCGTCCGGAGGATCTGCGCCAGTGATGAAGCGTCTGGGTGTGTTGGTGTTGTGGCTCTTCGCGTGCGTGACGCAGGCGGCCGAGCTGAGTATCGAGATCACGCGCGGGGCCGACAATCCGACCTCTATCGCGGTGGTGCCCTTCGGCGCCACGCCGGGGCTGCTGCCGCCCACGGCGATCGACGCGGTGGTCTCCGCGAACCTGCAGCGCAGCGGTCTGTTCGCGCCGATGAAGGTCTCGGACATGATCGCGCAGCCGCACGAGCAGAGCCAGGTGTTCTATAACGACTGGCGCCTGCTCGGCAGCGATTATCTCGTGATCGGGCGCATGAGCCGCGACGCGGCGGGGCTGTACCGCGTGCAGTTCGACCTGGTCGACGTGCTGCGCCAGTCGCTGTTGCTGCAGGAGACGGTAAACGGCTCCGAGAACCAGCTCCGTGACATCGCCCACTACATCTCCGACAAGGTCTACGAAAAACTGACGGGGGTGAAGGGCGCGTTCTCGACCAAGGTGGCCTACGTTTCCGTGGCGCAGACCGGTAACCGGCAGAACTTCCGCCTGATCAAGGCCGATGCCGACGGCGAGCGCGCGCAGATGATCCTGGAGTCGCCCGAGCCCATCCTTTCGCCGGCCTGGTCGCCGGACGGTCGCCAGCTCGCCTACGTCTCGTTCGAGGATCGCCGCCCGGGCATCTATCGCCAGGTGATCGCGACCGGTGAACGCGAGAAGCTGACCTCGTTCCCCGGCCTCAACGGTGCGCCGTCATGGTCGCCCGACGGCCGGCGCCTCGCGATGGTGCTATCCAAGGACGACAACCCCGAAATCTACATGATGGACCTGGCAACGCGGCAGCTGACGCGCCTGACCAACCATTTCGCGATTGACACCGAGCCGTCCTGGATGCCGGACGGCCGCTCGATCGTGTTCACCTCGGACCGTGGCGGCAAGCCGCACATCTACCAGCTGGATGTGGCGACGCGCGACCTCAAGCGCCTGACCTTCGAGGGCGTCTACAACTCGCGTCCACGGCCGATGCCCGATGGCTCGGGCATCGTCTACGTGCACCGCAGCGAAGCCGGCGGTCCGTTCCACATCGCCCTGCAGAACCTGCAGCGCAACACGGTGCGCGTGTTGACTGAAACCAGTTACGACGAGTCGCCCAGCGTCGCGCCCAACGGCAGCATGATTATTTACGCGACGAAGCGCCTGGGTAGGGGTATACTCGCGGTCGTGTCGGTGGACGCGAATGTCAAGTATTTCCTGCCATCGGCCGCGCGCGAAGTGCGTGAGCCGGCGTGGTCCCCCTTCATGCGTTGAACCCCATTCAGATCCCAAGAGGAAGAGCGAGCTGTGAGCAGCATGAGCAATAAACTGGTGCGCGTGACGAGCGCGATTTTCCTGGCAGTACTGGTTGCGGCCTGCAGCGGCAACAAGGCCGGCAAAGGCGCGTCGACCGCGGACATGGCCGGCGGTACCGCCGTGGGTGACGGCAGCGCGGCCTCGGTCGGCGTTGGATATGAAGGCGGTCTCTCGCCCGAGGAGATGGCGGCGCGCGCAGCAGCCGGTGGTCTGCAGACCGTGTTCTATTTCGACTTCGACCAGTCTGCGCTGGCTCCCGAGACGCGCGCCGCGCTGGATGCGCAAGCGAGCGTGCTGCGCAACCAGAGCAGTGCCGTGCGCCTGGAAGGCCATGCAGACGAGCGCGGCTCGCGTGAGTACAACCTCGCGCTGGGCGAGCGTCGCGCCAAGGCGATCGCGAACTATCTGATCCTGCAGGGCATCGATCGCAGCCGTATCGAAACGGTCAGCTATGGTGAGGAGCGTCCCGCGGCGCTGGGCTCGGACGAAGAGTCCTGGTCGCGCAATCGCCGGGTCGAACTGCGCTGAGGGCTGAGCATCCATGCGCCGGTTTGCGCTGCTGACGGCAGCCGTGCTGCTTGCCGCGCCGGCCCTCTCCCAGGTGGAGGTGGTCGAACCGGGCGGCGCGACGACAGGGCCCGTCTACAGTGCGCCGGCTGCACCGGCGCAGAACCGGCGTACGCAGTCGCAACCGTCACCGGCAGCGACCTCCGGCAGCGGCGAGTTGTTCTATCAACTGCAGTTGCTGCAGGACGAAGTGATGAAGCTCCGCGGCATCGTCGAGGAGCAGGGCGAGCAGCTGCGCCAGCTGAAGCAGCAGCGGCTCGACGACTACATCAGCCTGGACAAGCGCATCGGTGCGCTGGGGGGTGGCAGCGCACCGATGCCTGCGGACGGTGCGGCCGGCAACGCCGGCGCGGCTCCTGTCGATGCCTCGGCCGCGCCCACTCCGCCGCCAGCGGCCGCTGCGCGCAGCGCGGCGACCCCGCAGGAAGAACAGGCCTACCAGGCGGCTTACGAGCTGGTGCGTGCGCGGAAATTCCCCGATGCCACCACCGCTTTCAAGAGCTTCGTCGGCCAGTACCCCTCGGGAGACTACGCCGGCAACGCGCATTACTGGCTGGGCGAGCTGTACCTGCTGGATGGTGACAGTGCCTCGGCGAAGAAGCATTTCGAGACGCTGCTCGGGCAGTTTGGCGACAACCGCAGGGTCCCGGACGCGATGTTCAAGCTCGGGCGCATCTATCACCAGGAAGGAGATGTCGCCAGGGCGAAGGATATTCTCGACCGCGTGGTGAACGAGTACGCCGGATCGGACAGCACGGCGCCGCGGCTTGCACGCGAATACCTGCAGCAGAATTTCTGAGCCGGTCATTAAAGGCTTGTTTTTTGCGGCTCAATCCGTACCATACGCGTCCTCTAACGGGTCGTTAGCTCAGTCGGTAGAGCAGTTGGCTTTTAACCAATTGGTCGCTGGTTCGAATCCAGCACGACCCACCAGTACAGGCTCCCGGAAAGCTCCGGGGAGCGACAAGGAGGCCTGGATTTTCCGGGCTTTTTTGTTTCTGCCTCTCGCATAGCGCCTGCGCGGCGCCGGGCTCGCCAGCCGGCACTATCCCGGCCGCAGGGCACCCCGTCGCGGCGCAAGGCGCTTGCTGCGGGCCGCCGGCCTCGACCATTCCGTAAAGGCGTCCGTCACGGAGAGACACCGGGCATGTCCGAGGACTACATCGAAATTCTCGAGACCGTCTATTGCTACGCAACCGGCATCGACATGCGGGACTGGTCGCTGTACCGATCGATCTTCCTGGGCGAGGTCGAAATGGATTTCGAGTCGTGGGACGGGATTGCCGCCCATCGCACGAGCGCTGACGATCTGGCTGCCAACATCGCGGTTTATTTCGCTGGCCTGGACGCCACGCAGCATTCGATGACGAACCCCCGCGTGGATATCCGGGGCGATCGCGCCGTGTGCACGATGTACATGCAGGCTGCGCACTTCCTCGGCAAGGGTCCCGCCGCCGCTGAATTCACCATCGGCGGCTACTACACCGACCATCTCCTGAAGACTGCTGCGGGATGGAAGCTCGCGGCGGTAAAGCTCACGGTGTTGTGGGAGCGTGGCAGCAAGGAAATCATGCAGAACGCATTCCACCTCGGCACGCAGCGATTGCAGCAACGCTCGGCCGCGATCTGAAGCGCTGTCAAAAGAGGCGATGCGCGGATCGTGCGGTCACATCGCGTATTTGCGTGACCGGCGACCGACAAATCCATGTCGCGCTTTGTCGCGGTGAACCGCGCCGCCGGAGTGGCGTAAACTTGCGTGGCGAACGACTGCCAAACCGCATCCAGCAGGGCCCATGCCGGAAATCCATCTCGACGACGGGCGCCGCGTGCCCTACAGCATCCGTATTTCGCCGCGCAGCCGGCGCGTGCGCCTCACCCTGAACCCGCGCGACGGGCTGGTCATGGTCAGTCCGCCCGGCGTCGACAGCGCCGAGCTGGCGGCGCTCGCGACTAGCTGGCGCGACTGGATTGCCCGGCAGCTCGACGTGATGGGCATTGCCGACCTCGATGCCCGTGAACGGCGTCGCACGCTGCCGGAGAACATTGCCCTGCCCGCGCTGGGCGAGGACTGGGGCGTGCTGTACCGCTACGCGCCCGCGGCCGCGCCGCGCGTGCGCGAGAAGGGCGCCTCTGCCATCGTGCTCGGCGGTGACGTGTCGGATCACCCGGCCTGTGTCGCGGCGTTGCGCCGCTGGCTGATGCGCCGTGCGCGGCAGACGCTGCCGGATTGCCTCGAGCGCGTCGCGGCCGAGACGCGGCTCGACTTCGCCACCGTGTCGATCCGCGCGCAGCGCAGCCGCTGGGGCAGCTGCTCGGCGACGGGCGACATCAGCCTCAACTACCAGCTGCTGTTCCTGCCGCCGCACCTGCTCCGCCACGTGCTGGTGCACGAGCTCTGCCACACGGTCGAACTCAACCACTCGCCGCGATTCTGGCGGACCGTTGCCCGCTTCGAGCCCGATCTGGTGCAGCTGCGCGAGGAGATGCGCCGCTCCTGGAGTCATGTGCCAGGCTGGCTCATGGCCGCCATCTAGGGTCGTGCCGCGCCGCGCGGGCCACTGCGGTCGCTGTGCTATGATCGGCCCATCATCGATTTCCCCACCCTTCGCGCGGAAAGCAGCATGACCGCAAACGACCCGATGCATCTTGGCCACATGGCCGCCGAGGCCGAACTGGTGAAGGCGTTCCTGCGCTCGAAGCATCCGGTGGAGCTGAACGAGGCCGAGATCGCCGATTACAAGGCACGCATCACCGCGCGGCTGCGCGAGAAGGACGCCGTGCTCGTGGCGCACTACTACACCTCGCCGCTGGTGCAGGCGCTCGCCGAGGAAACCGGCGGCTGCGTGTCCGATTCGCTGCAGATGGCGCGCTTCGGCCATGATCATCCGGCCACCACCCTGGTCGTGGCGGTGGTCAGCGGCGTGCGCTTCATGGGCGAGACGGCCAAGATCCTCTCGCCCGAAAAGACCGTGCTCATGCCCGACCTGGATGCCAATTGCTCGCTCGACCTGGGCTGCCCCATTGAGGAGTTCAGCGCCTTCTGCGACCAGCACCCCGACCGCACCGTCGTTGTCTATGCCAACACCTCGGCCGCCGTGAAGGCGCGCTCCGACTGGGTCGTGACCTCGAGCATCGCGCTCGACGTGGTCGAGTACCTCAGCGGTCGCGGCGAAAAGATCCTGTGGGCGCCCGACAAGTACCTGGGTTCCTGGGTGCAGCGCCAGACGGGTGCCGACATGCTGCTCTGGGAGGGCAGCTGCATCGTGCACGAGGAGTTCAAGGCCAAGGGCATCGAGGACCTGCGCAAGGTCTACCCGGATGCCGCCGTGCTGGTGCACCCGGAGTCGCCCGAGGCCGTGATCGCGCTGGCCGACGCCGTCGGCAGCACCACGCAGATCATCGACGCGGCGCGCCGCTTGCCGAACCCGCAATTCATCGTCGCCACGGACCAGGGCATCTTCTACCAGTTGCAGCAGCAGGTGCCCGACAAGGAGTTCATCATCGCGCCTACCGCCGGCGAGGGTGCGACCTGTCGCAGCTGCGCGAATTGCCCGTGGATGGCGATGAACGAACTGCAGAGCCTGCTCGCTTGCCTCGAGCAGGGCGCGAACGAAGTCCACGTCGATCCCGCGCTCGGCGCGAGGGCAATGCTGCCGCTGCAGCGCATGCTGAATTTCTCGCGCGAGCGCGCGCTCGCGGTGAAGGGCAACGCCTGATCCGTGGGTCCGGCTTCGGCCGGACAATGACCCGATCCGTGGGTTCGGCTTCAGCCGGACACGGGCTGTCCGAATGAATTCGGACCCACGAGTCCGGGCCTACAGCTTGATCTCTTCGCGCATCTCGCGGATGTCCGCGATGCGCGCCTGCACGCTCGCGGTGGTGTGGAAATCGCCCTGGGCGAGATCGAGGGCGTAGCCTAGCTGGCGCTCGGCGAGGTCCAGCGCCCCGTTCAGGATGAAGTACTCCGCTCGTGCCCGGTGCACATCGATGATGCTCCCGGCGAGCCCGTGGGTCTCGGCCAGCTCATACCACAGCTGTGGGTCCTCGGGCTTGCGCTGCGCATGCTCCTCCAGCACGCGTTCCGCGTCCTTCGGCCTGCCGGTGCGCAGCAGCGCATTCGCATAGGCCATCGTCAGCGGATGGTTGCCTGGATTGACGTCCAGCTGCCGGCGCAGGCGATGCGCTGCCGCTTCGGGCTTGCCGGAGGCCAGCTCGATGTCCGCGGCGGCGATGACGAACGCGATCTTGTCCGGATGGTTCTGCAGCAGCGGCGCCAGCGTTGCTCGCGCTTCGTCGAACTCGCCCGCCCTGGTCAGTGCCAGTGCCAGCCCGTAGACATTGCCGATCGCGGCGCCGCCATCCTTCTCGATCTCGGCGCGAAAGCGCTTGATCGCAAAGCCGGGAGTCTCGTCGAAACCGAGCTGGACGCGAGCGCGCATCAGACCGAAATCCTCGCTGTCCACGCGCCCCTGGTCGGCGTAGTTGCGCGCGCGGTTCTGCGAGTCGGCGACGCGGCTCTCCGTGACCGGGTGCGACAGCAGGAATTCCGGCGGGCGCTGCCCCGCATAGCGCAGCGATTCGAGCATGCGCGAGAACATCCGCGGCATGCCGTCGGCGTCATAGCCCGCATCCACCAGCGTCAGCATCCCGATGCGGTCCGCCTCGCGTTCGTGCGCGCGGCTGAAGCGCAGCTGCTGCTGCTGGATGGCGGCCTGGGTCGCGGTGATGGCGGCCATGCCCGCATTGCCTCCAGCGGTGGCGGCGACGACAAGGCTTCCCAGCAGCGCGAGCATGTTGGGCACGGCGTTGGCGCGCGCCTCCTCGACGCCACGCGCGAAGTGTCGCTGGCTGAGGTGGGCCAGTTCGTGCGCGATCACGGAGGCCATCTCGTCCTCGTGCTGGGCAGAGAGCAGCAAGCCGTTGTGGATGCCCATGACGCCGCCGGGCACCGCGAAGGCGTTGATCGTCGGATTCTCGACCACCACGAGCTTCAGTTGCGCGTCGCTCAGCTGGCTGTGCTCCGCGAGATCGAAAACGACATGCTCGAGGTAATCCGTCAGCAGCGGATCCGATACGGTGCGGACCTGGCTGCGGAACATGCGCAGCCACGCTTCCCCGAGCCTGCGCTCGGCCTGCGGCGAGACCACGGCGGAAGATGCGTCACCGAGCGCGGGAAGCTCGATGTCCACGGCGCGTGCACTGCCGGTCTTCACGGCAAGCGCGATACAGCCGGCGGCAACGAGGGCGCGGCGCGGCGAGCTCGCGCGGAGCAGGGGCAAATACACGTGAGGCAACGTCCTGTGATGATGCGTCCAGAGACGCCCCGTTTGATCGCGCGCGCGGCAAATAATTCCCCGCGGTTGCCTGCGCGCCTTGGGGCGCCCGGTGCCGGTGGCTATACTAGCACGCCGTCGCATGCGCGACGGCCCGGGCCGGGGAGTGGATCGATGCACGAGGTGGATGCGCGCGGGATGTCCTGTCCGCTGCCCCTGCTGAAGGCCAAGAAGGCGCTGAACGGCATGGGGCCCGGAGAGCGCGTGCGCGTGCTCAGTACCGATCCCGGCTCCGTGCGGGATTTCCGTGTCTTCTGCGAGCAGAGTGGCAACGAGCTGCTCGAATTCTCCTGCGAGGATGACATCTACACCTACGTGCTGCGCAAGCGTGGCGACTGAAGGGGCATCGGGCGGGCGCGTAATGATCAATACCGTGCGCAAGTGGATGGATCGCTATTTCGCCGAGGAAGAGGCGGTGATCCTGCTGTTGCTGCCCGCACTGGGCGTGCTCCTGATCGCGACGCTCGGCGACGTGCTCAGGCCCTTGATCGCCGCAGCGGTACTTGCCTTCATGATCCAGGGCCTGGTCGGGTGGCTGGCGCGCCGCGGCGTGCCCGAGCCGCTGGCCCTCGGCCTGGCCTTTGCCGTGTTCACGGGCATCTTCCTCGCGTTCTTCCTGGTGCTGCTGCCGCTGGTCTGGAACCAGCTGCGCAGCCTGGTGAGCGATCTTCCCGGCATGCTCGAGTCGCTGCGCCAGGCGGCCATGCAGTTGCGCGACGCCTATCCGCAGTTCATCAGCGAGGCGCAGATACGGGACTTGATGGAGCGCAGCAGCCGGGACATGGCCGGTCTCGGTCAGGCCGCCCTGTCGTTCTCGCTGGCGTACCTGCCGGGCGTGTTCGGGCTGGCGATCTACGTCGTCATCGTGCCGCTGCTGGTGTTCTTCTTCCTCAAGGACCGGCGCCAGATCCTGGCGTGGTGCGCGAACCTGCTGCCGGAGGAGCGGCCGCGGATGTCGCGCATCTGGCACGAGATGGACGAGCAGCTGGCGAACTACGTGCGCGGCAAGGGCGTCGAGATCCTGATCGTCGGCGCCGTGTCGATCGTCGCCTTCTCGCTGTTCGGCCTGGGCTATGCGTTGCTCCTGGGGTTCCTGGTCGGGCTGTCGGTCGTGATTCCCTACGTGGGCGCGGTGGTGGTCACGGTGCCGGTGGCGGTGGTGGCCTGGTTCCAGTGGGGCTGGACCCCGATGTTCGGCTACCTGATGCTCACCTACCTCGTGATCCAGATCCTCGACGGCAATGTACTCGTGCCGCTGCTGTTCTCCGAGGCGAACAACCTGCACCCGGTCGCGATCATCCTCGCGGTGCTCGTGTTCGGTTCTGTCTGGGGCGTGTGGGGGGCCTTTTTCGCCATCCCGCTCGCCACGCTCGTCAAGGCCATGATGAGCGCCTGGCCGCGCTCGCACGCGGGCGCGCCGGCGCCGCAAACGCCGGAGTGAAACTGCCGCGTGTTCCGGTGGTCTGAGCCAAACATCCGCAATTCGTCTCCTGGAGTCGCAATGTCCGCAGTCCCTGTGCCGAAATCCCTCGTCCTGATGTTGCTGTTCGCGTTGCTGGCGGCCTGCGCGGGCTCGCCACCACGCGAGGCGACCGTGATCCGGGGCGAGCAGGACGGCCGCGAATACCGCTACCTCGAGCTGCCGAACCGCATGCGCGTGCTGCTGGTCTCGGATCCGCAGACCGACAAGGCGGCCGCCAGCCTGCATGTGCGCGCCGGCAGCGGCAACGACCCGCGCTCGCGCCAGGGACTGGCGCACTTCCTGGAGCACATGCTGTTCCTGGGGACCGCGAAGTATCCCGATCCCGGCGAATACCAGGAGTTCATCAGCGCGCACGGTGGCTCGCACAACGCCTACACCTCGGTCGACCACACGAACTACTTCTTCGACATCGAGCCGGGCAGCCTCACGCCCGCGCTGGACCGGTTCGCGCAATTCTTCGTGGCGCCGCTGTTCAACCGCGAGTATGTCGAGCGCGAGATGAACGCGGTCGATTCCGAGTACAAGCTCGGTCTCAAGGACGACGCGCGGCGCGAATACGACGTGCTGCGCGAGCTGGTGCAGCCCGGACATCCGCTGGGCTCGCTCGCGGTGGGCAACCTGACAACGCTCGGCGAAGGCGAGAGCGACATCCGCGAGGACCTGCTCGCGTTCTACGCCACGCACTATTCCGCGAACGCGATGACCCTCGTGGTGCTGGGGCGCGAGTCGCTGGACGAGCTCCAGTCGATGGTCGACGCGCGTTTCGGTGCCGTGGCGGACCGTTCGGCCACCGAGCTGACGCAGGTGCCGTCGATGTTCGCCCCCGGCGCCCTGCCGCTGGAGGTGCGCATCCGCCCCGAGCAGGAGCTGCGCGAGCTCACGCTGCTGTTCCCGCTGCCCTCGGCGCGCGCGCATTACGCCGCCAAGCCGCTCGAATACATCGGCGACCTGCTGGGTCACGAGGGTCCGGGCAGCGTGCTGTCGGTGCTGAAGGCGCGCGGCTGGGCCGAGAGCCTGAGCGCCGGCGCGGGGCTCGACCTGTATGGCGAGGATGCCTTCCAGCTCAGCCTGCAGCTCACGGAGGAGGGTGTGGCGCATTACCGCGACATCGTTGCGCTGTTGTTTCGAGCCATCGACCAGATGCAGGAGGGCGGCGTCGAGGAGTGGCGATTCCGCGAGCAGGCGAAGCTCGGCGACCTGGCATTCCGCTTCCGCGAGAAAGGCAGCCCCACCGGCGCGGTGATCGCGCTGTCCAACGCGTTGCAGGACTACCCGGTGGCCGAGGCGCTGCGCGGCCCCTACCTGTTCCGCGATTACGAGCCCGCGCTGATCCGCGAGTACCTGGGCTACCTGCGTGAGGACAACCTGCTGCTGACCCTGTCGCACCGCGACGTGCAGACCGACCGCGAGAGCCGCTGGTTCGGCACGCCCTACGCCGTGCAGAAACTCGATGCCGGCGAGCTGGCGCGCCAGGCCGGTGCCGCGGACGGCGAGCTGGCGCTGCCGGTGCCGAACGAGTTCATTCCCGAGCGCGTGGCGCTGAAGCCGCTGCAGGGCAACGCCGAGCGGCCGGCTCTGCTGGCCGACGAGCCCGGCTACCGGCTGTGGCACCTGCAGGACAGCGCCTACCCGGTGCCCAAGGCCTCGATTTACCTGCAGCTGCTCTCGCCGGCGGCGAACGACAACGCCCGCGACGCCGCGCTCGCGGCGCTGCAGGCGCGCCTGGTGAGCGACGCGCTCAACGAGTACGCCTACCCGGCGAGCCTCGCGGGCCTGCAGTACAGCGTCGAGTCGGGCGCGCGCGGACTCACCGTGAAGATTGCCGGCTACGACGACAAGCAGCGCGTGCTGCTCGCCAAGGTGCTGCAGACCCTGCCCCGGGGCCGTTTCGCGCCCGATCGTTTCGAGGGCATCAAGACCGAGATGCTGCGCGACTGGGCCAACAGCGCCAAGCAGCGCCCCTTCCTGCAACTGGTGGACGAGATGCGCGCGAGCCTCGTGGCGCGCAGCTACCGCGACGAGGAGCTGCGGGCGGCGCTGGAGCCTGCGGGTCCCGAAGAACTGGAGCGTTTCGTGCGCGAGCTGTTCGCCACGGGCACGCTGGAGATCCTGGTGCACGGAAACTTCAGCGCCGACGAGGCGAGCGGGATCGCGCGGCTCGCGCACGAGACGCTTGGCGCGGTGCCTCCGGATGCGCTGCCGCCGGTCGAGGTCGTGCAGCTTCCCCCCGGTGCGCTGGTGCGCGGCATCAACGTCGATCACCCGGATTCGGCGCTGCTGATGTACGTCCAGGGCGCCGCGGGTTCCGATGCCGAGCGTGCCCGCGTGGCCCTCAGCGCGCAGATACTCGGTGCGCCCTTCTTCAACGAGCTGCGCACCGAAAGGCAGCTCGGTTACGTGGCCTTCGCCCAGGCCTATCCGCTGCACCGCGTGCCCGCGTTGGTGCTCGCGGTGCAATCGCCGGTGGCTGCGCCCGGGGCGCTGGCACGGGAGTTCGAAGCCTTCCTGCAGCGGCAGGTCGCCGCGGCGCAGGCGCTCGACGAGGCGTCGTTCGCACGCCAGCGCCAGGCGCTGGTCGATCGGCTGCGCGAGTCGCCGAAGTCCCTCGGCGAACGCAGCGAGCGGCTGTGGGCGGACGCGATGCTCGGTGCCTACGGCTTTGATGACCGCGAGCGCGTCGCCGCGCAGGTCGAGCGCATCGGTCGCGAGGAGTGGGTGGAGTATTTTCGCGCGCAGATCGCGGGCGAGGCGCGGCGCGCGATGCTGCTGCAGAGCCGCGGCACGGCGCATGCGCAAGTGAAGGAACCACCATTGCCGGGACGCGTGCTCGCCCCCGGTGACGCGTGGCGCGAAGCCGCCGGGTATTTTCGCTTCGAACGCGAGGCGATAGTGCCGCAAGCGCCCGCGCCGGCGGACTAGCGCCAGGGCGCGAGGCGCCGCGCATACCGCTGTGGTCGCCGGAGCGGCTAAACTGGCGCCAATCCGAAACCGCCGGGGCAGTACACTGTCCCGCCAGCCCACGCACAGGAGTATTCATGCAGGAGGATATCGATTCCGCGGAAACCGGCGAATGGCTGGAATCGCTGGAAGCCGTGGTGCGCAATCGCGGCAAGGCGCGCGCGGCTTACCTGCTGAAACGGCTCGCCGACCACGCCACCGGTGCCGGCGTGCGCCTGCCGCCGGCAATCACCACGCGTTATCGCAACACCATTGCGCCCGAGGCGGAAAAGCGCATGCCCGGCGACCTCTTCGTCGACCGGCGCATCCGCTCGCTGATCCGCTGGAACGCGCTTGCGATGGTGATGCGCGCCAACGACGATGACGAGGGTCTCGGCGGCCACATCGCGACCTTCCTCTCGAGCGCCACGCTCTACGACGTGGGCTTCAACTATTTCTTCCGCGGCAACAGCCCCGGCAAGCCGGGTGACCTGGTGTTCTTCCAGGGGCACAGCGCGCCCGGGATGTATGCGCGCTCGTATCTCGAGGGGCGGCTCAGCGAGGAGCAGCTCGACAATTTCCGCCGCGAAGTCGACGGGCGCGGGTTGTCGTCCTACCCGCACCCGTGGCTGATGCCCGATTACTGGCAGTTCCCGACGGTGTCGATGGGCCTCGGCCCGATCCAGGCCATCTACCAGGCGCACGTGATGCGCTACCAGCAGAACCGCGGACTGGTCGATCACGGCGACCGCAAGGTCTGGGCCTTCCTGGGCGACGGCGAATGCGACGAGCCCGAGGCACTGGGAGCCATCGGCCTCGCCGGGCGCGAGCAGCTGGACAACCTGATTTTCGTCGTCAACTGCAACCTGCAGCGCCTCGACGGGCCGGTGCGCGGCAACGGCAAGATCATCCAGGAGCTCGAGGGCGTGTTCCGCGGCGCGGGCTGGAACGTGATCAAGGTGATCTGGGGCCGGCTGTGGGACCCGCTGTTCGCGCGCGACGAGTCGGGGCGGCTGCAGCAGCGCATGGACGAAGTCTGCGACGGCGAGTACCAGAACTACAAATTCAACGGTGGCGCCTACACGCGCGAGCATTTCTTCGGCAAGTATCCCGAGACGCGCGAGCTGGTACAGGATCTTTCCGACGACGACATCATGTATCTCAATCGTGGCGGCCACGATCCCTACAAGGTCTACGCGGCCTACCACGAGGCGTTTCACCACAAGGGCCAGCCCACGGTGATCCTCGCCAAGACCGTGAAGGGTTACGGCATGGGCGCCTCGGGCGAGGCAGCCAACGAGACCCACTCCGTCAAGAAGATGGATCTCGAGAGCCTGAAGAAATTCCGCACCCGCTTCGGCATCCCCCTGCGCGACGACGAGCTGAAGTCCGTGCCGTACTACCGCCCGGCGCCCGACAGTCCCGAGATGGTCTATATGCGCCAGCGCCGCGAGGCGCTGGGCGGCAACCTGCCCAGCCGCCTCGTCACCGACGAGCAGTTGCCGGTGCCGGCGCTCGATGCCTTTGCGGCGCAGCTCAAGGGCAGCGCGCACCGCGAGATCTCTACCACGATGGCCTTCGTGCGCCTGCTGTCGACGCTGGTGAAGGATCCCGGCATGGGCGATCGCGTCGTTCCCATTGTGCCCGACGAGGCGCGCACCTTCGGCATGGAGGGGATGTTCCGCCAGCTCGGCATCTATTCATCGGTGGGGCAGCGCTACACGCCGCACGACGCGGCACAGATCCTGTTCTACAAGGAAGACCACAAGGGGCAGATCCTGGAGGAGGGTATCAACGAGGCCGGCGCGATGTCGGCGTGGATCGCCGCGGGCACTTCCTATGCCAACCACAACCTCACCCAGATCCCCTTCTACATCTTCTACTCGATGTTCGGCTTCCAGCGCATCGGCGACCTCGCCTGGGCGGCCGGCGACCAGCAGGCACGCGGCTTCCTGATCGGCGCGACCTCGGGGCGCACCACGCTGAACGGCGAAGGCCTGCAGCACCAGGACGGCCACAGCCACCTGCTGGCCGCGACGATTCCCAACTGCGTCAGCTACGACCCGACCTACGCCTACGAAGTTGCCGTGATCGTGCACCACGGGCTCGAGGTGATGTACGGCCGGCGCGAGAGCAAGTTCTTCTACATCACCACGATGAACGAGAACTACCAGCACCCCGAGATGCCGGCGGGCGCGGAGGAGGGCATCATCCGCGGCATGCACCGCGTCGAGAGCGCGGGGCCGAAGGCGAAGACCGTGGTGCAGCTGATGGGCTGCGGCTCGATCCTGCGCGAGGTGCGGGCCGCCGCGGCGCTGCTGCGCGAGGACTTCGGCATCGACGCCGACGTGTGGAGTCTCACCAGCATCAACGAGCTGCGCCGTGACGGCCTCGACGCCGAGCGCTGGAACCTGCTGCACCCCACGGCAAAGGCGCCGCGGGTGCCGTATATCACGCAGATGCTCGATGGCGCGACGGGGCCGGTGATCGCGTCCACCGACTACACCAGGGCCTGGGCCGACGGGCTGCGGCCCTTCATCCGGCAGCGCTACGCCGTGCTGGGCACGGACGGCTTCGGGCGCAGCGACACGCGCGCTCGCCTGCGCCATTTCTTCGAGGTGGACCGCCACTTCGTGGCCGTGGCGGCGCTGAAGGCGCTGGCCGACGAGGGGCGTGTCAAGCCCGCGAAGGTGGCTGAAGCGATTGCGAAATACGGCATCGATCCCGCAAAGCCGAACCCGGCGAACGTGTGAACCGGTGACGCAAGCCCAGCCCTGGACAAAGGAAACAGCGTGAAGCGTGACAGCGTGAAGGTCCCCGAACTCGGCGGGGCGAGCGAAGTGGAAGTGATCGAGATCGCGGTCGCCGACGGTGCCGCGGTCGCCACCGGGCAGACCCTGATCACCCTGGAGTCCGACAAGGCCTCGATGGAGGTGCCCTCACCGCTCGCGGGTACCGTGCGCGGCATCAGCGTGAAAGTCGGCGATCGCGTGCGCGAAGGCGACGAGATCCTGGTGATGGAGATCGCGGGTGAGGCCGCCGCGGCGTCCGCCCCGCCGGTGATGTCCGCGTCCACCGTAACGGCTGCCGCAGTACCTGCTCCCGTCGCGCCCGGGAAGGCGCCGGCAAGCGGCGGCGCCGTGCTGGCGCTGCGGGTGCCGGATCTCGGCGGTGCCGACAGCGTGGAGGTCATCGAGATCTCGGCGCGTGCGGGCGACAGCGTGACGGAAGGCGCGTCGCTGCTGGTGCTGGAGGGCGACAAGGCCTCGATGGAATTCCCGGCCCCCGCCGATGGCACCGTGCTGACGCTCGACATCAAGGTGGGCGACAGGGTGACGAGCGGGCAGAAACTCGGCGAGCTGCGCACGGCCGCGGCGGCGGCTGCCGCTCCCGCTC
>JAKJFB010000004.1:2340-5480 GCA_022705125.1 Pseudomonadota bacterium | reverse complement strand
TGCCGTCGCAGCGCCCGCGGCCGCCGATGTGGCTGCGCCAGCACCTGCAGCAGCGCCAGCGCCTGCCGCGCAGGCCACGCTCGCCGAAGGCGACGCGGTGGCCGCGATCACGCGCGTGTTCGAGAAGGAGACCCGGCTGGCGGCCGGGCGCGCGCCGAGCGCAGCGGCAGCACCGGTCTATGCCGGGCCTGCGGTGCGCCAGCTGGCGCGCGAGATCGGTATCACGCTGGGCGAGGTGAGCGGCAGCGGCCCCAAGGGACGCATTCTCCGGGAAGACCTGCGCGCCTACGTGAAGGCGCGCCTGGCGGCGCCGCCGGCAGCCTCGCTCCCGACGGTGCCGGACGTGGATTTCGCGGCTTTCGGCCCGATCGAGACGGTTGCGCTGAGCAATATCCAGAAAGCCACCGTGACCAATATGTCGCGCAGCTGGCTGAACGTGCCGCACGTCACGCAGTTCGATTACGCCGACGTCACCGAGCTCGAGGCTTTCCGCGACAGCCTGAAGCCCGAGATGGAGCAGCGCAAGAACAAGCTCACGCCGCTGCCTTTCCTGCTGCTGGCCGTGGCGCGCGCGCTGCGCGAGCACCCGCGCTTCAATGCCGCGCTGGCGCCCGACGGCGCGAACCTGGTGCTGAAGAAGTATTTCCATGTCGGCATCGCGGTCGACACGCCGCAGGGCCTCGTGGTGCCCGTGATCCGCGACGTCGACCGCAAGTCGGTGTGGGAGCTGGCCGCCGAGGCGCGCGAACTGGCCGAGAAGGCGCGCAACCGCAAGCTGAAGCTCGCCGAGATGCAGGGCGCCTGCTTCACGATCTCGAGCCTCGGCAACATCGGCGGCGAGGGCTTCACGCCGATCGTGAATGCGCCGGAAGTCGCGATCCTCGGCGTATCGAAACTCGCGGTGCGACCGGTGTGGAACGGGCAGGAATTCCTGGCGCGCAAGACGCTGCCGCTGTCGCTGTCCTACGACCATCGCGTGATCAACGGCGCGGACGCGGGCGCTTTCCTCACCTGGCTGGTCGGCGCGCTGGGCGATATGCGGCGCCTGCTGCTGTAGATCGCTTGCGCGCCGCCGGCGGGCGCGATTCCGTCAGGTTTTTTTACAGTGCCGGGGTATCCGTAGCACGCCCTCCCGCGATTGTGCCCGCGCGTTCAAGTGGTGCGACCTGCTCGCGTGGCGCATCGGTGTGGTGCGTTTCGCAACCGTTTGCGCTTGTTTGCCAGCCTCTTCAACGAATGAACGGCAATTAATGTTGCCCTGCTTGCACCGTCGTGTATCGCTGGAGCATGATGCCGGCCTTGACATAACGCAAAAACGAGCTAGTGGCGCGATCTTTGCAGCTGTTTGTCAGTTGATCGGTGTCCCAAGGCGAGGCAGTCAGCATGAACATTCGAAAAGGGCTATCGGCCGCAGGCATCGTGGGTCGTTGCGGTGCGATCCTCGCGTTGCTGCTCATCGCGCAGCTCGCGGCGGCGGATATCGGCGACACCACGGTCACTTTCACACCCTCCGGCGTAGGCGTGCTTGGTACCCCGACCTACGTGTGGGGACCCGATGAGATCAATCACGACCCCACGACTGGCGGAAGTCAGGCTCTCGCCGTCGATCTCGGCGCAGACGTGGTCTGGGCAGAGGTCCTCATCTCTACCCTGCGCAGCACTGGAAATGAAGTTGGGGCACAGCGTGAGCGCGGTTTCTGGCAGGCCTTTGACGGCTACGGTCTGGAGGTTGGCAACGGGGAGTTCGATGGCACCACTCTCGAAGGCTATTCCGGAGACGTCGGAACGCTGGTGATCGAGAACGTCGGAAATTTCCGCTACCTCGTATTCACCGCGCTGCCCTACCTCACTCCGTTGCCGAATGAGAGCGACAGTTCCGATTACCATGTCCGCGGCATCAGGGTCGGTTATCCCGACCTGAGCACTGCCTCGTTCGGAGGGCTCAACGCTGGCCAGGCGGGTTGGGTCGGTGTGGGCCTGTACGGATTCGACAACGGGTCTGAATTCACGGAGGGCGGGCGCTTCATCGGCGCAGCGCCAGCGCCGATCGTCGTCAATGACCAGGAGTGCAGCACCGGCCAGGGGACGAACAACCAGAGTTGCAAGATCCAGTTCACCCAGGAACTCACCACCACCATCGCCGGGGAAGACGTCGAAGGGATCATCAAGGTGGCGGGTATCTCGACTGTCGTCGATTTCCGCTCCGGCTGCGGATACAGCGGTAGCCCCCCGGGGCAGAAGCTGCCAGGTGCCAGTAAGCCGATCGAGGAAATCAATGGCGCCCTGGATCTCGGTTTCGCGCTCGATCCGCTCCACTCCGATGTGACCGGGCCTATCGTGCCGTCCCATCTGTGCGGCATTCCCCCGACGCAGGGTGCGTCGAACGGCGAGTTCGTACTGGTCAACCTGGACTCCGACATCGTGATTTCGCGTTCGGTGATCGAGCACGAGGTCAAGAACGACCCTCACATCGATACCGGGTATGAGTGCGCGACCGGTGCGGCGGTGTTGAAGGACGCCAACCCGAGCGAGCGGCGCAGCCGTCTGCCGGTGTTCGGCTGGCTGCCGAAGACCTCGAACCCGGAGATTCCCGTGCTCGACGCCTACCGGGAACTCGTCCCCGTGCTCGAGGACGTCACCACCGGCTGCGGCAGCACCCGCTCGGGCGCCAGCAGGCTGTCCTTCCTCGTCTATGATCTGCACCATGCCCCGGCAGCCGACTACCGCAGCATCATTCGCGACGAGATTTTGCAACTGCAGGCCACCGTTAACGAAACGCCGGTCTGCGTGGATTCGTCCCAGGCGGAAAACCTGAAATCGCGGGTCAGGCTGACCCTCAACGGCTACGACAACAACCGGCTCAGTTATGCCAAGAAGGAACTGGGCGGGCTGCTGAGCCTGGTGCAGTCCAAGCGACTCGACCGTGAGTTCGCGAAGTGCGCCTTCGACCTCGACTCGTGGATGGTGACCCCGGTGAACCCGACCGATCAGGATCTGGTTCCCCGCAACTTCCGCGGCGACCTGATCGTGCAGATCCGGCACATCCAGTACATGATGGACCGGATGCTCGGCGTCACCAGCCCCTAGCTGCCAGAGGGTATCTGCGCGCACCGTTCCGTGACCGCGTCGGCGGGAGGAGG
>JAKJFB010000004.1:287-2293 GCA_022705125.1 Pseudomonadota bacterium | reverse complement strand
CACTCGGTCCTTCCTTGCGGCAAGCACGCCTCGATGCGCCTCGCGCTGCTCTGGTGGCCCCGGTAGCCTGCGGGGCCCGCCCTCCGGTAGAGTGGCTTCGTTGCCCCCCGTTGCGGGCGAGCATCAGGGTTCGACCTGAAGGAAACGCGTTTGGGCCCGGCAGAGGCATCCGCCTACAAGTACAAGGCTTTCATCAGCTACAGCCACCGCGACGAGAAATGGGCGCGGTGGCTGCATCGTGCCCTCGAAACCTATCGCGTACCCAGGCACCTGGTCGGGCAGCAGACGTCCATGGGCGTCATCCCGGTGCGTCCCTCACCGGTTTTTCGCGACCGTGACGAACTTCCCAGCGCCACGGATCTGGGTGCGAAACTGCGCGAGGCGCTGGAGGGTTCGGCCTGCCAGATCGTGATCTGCTCGCCGGCGTCGGCGGCTTCGCACTGGGTCAACGAGGAGATACTTTCCTTCAAGCGGCTGGGCCGCGCTGAGCGCATTTTCGCCCTGATCGTGGGCGGTGAACCGTACGCCTCGGGAATGCCCGGGCGCGAATCCGAGGAATGCTTCCCGCCGGCGCTTCGCTATCAACTGGACCTGGATGGCAAGCTCTCGGACGTGCCGGCGGAACCCATTGCCGCGGACGCGCGCCCGGGCAAGGACGGCAAGTCCAACGCGCAGATCAAGCTGCTCGCCGGCATGCTCGGCGTAGGCTTCGACGCGTTGCGCCAGCGCGAACTGCAGCGGCGCCAGCGCCGGCTGGTGATGCTCACCAGCGCCGCGCTGACCGGCATGGTCGTCGCGATCGGCCTCGCGACGTCGGCCGTGATTGCCCGCAACGAAGCGCAGTTGCAGCGCGAGCGGGCCGAGAAGGAAGCCGAGACTGCGCGCAAGACCTCCGCGTTCATGGTGGGACTGTTCAAGGTGGCTGACCCGAGCCAGGCGCGCGGGCAGATCACCGCGGTGGAACTGTTGCAGGTTGGGGCGCGACGCATCGACACGGAACTGAAGGGGCAGCCGGGCGTGCAGGCCACGCTGATGGACACGATCGGGACGGTGTACACGGGACTCGGTCTGTACAACGACGCGCACACGATGCTCGAGCGCGCGCTGGCGCAGCGGCGCGCGCTGGCGCCGGTCGATCCCCGGGAGATCGCGCGCAGCCAGGTGCATCTGGCGCAGGTGCTCACGGAGAAGGCAGAACTCGAGGCGGCGGAACGTCTCTTCAATGAAGCCATCGCGGTACTCCAGGGAAGCGCAAGCGAATTCGTGTCGGCTGACGAGCTCGCCGCGGCCCTGGCCGGACTCGCCGAGGTCTACTTCCGTGCCGGACGCTATCCGGAGGCCGAACCGCTGCTGGCCAGGGTCTACGAGATCCGCCGCGCGCGGTTGCCGCCGGGGGATCCCGCCATCGCCGATGCGCTCGAAGAGCTCGGCCTGAACCAGTTCGACCAGGGCAACTACGAGCGTGCCGAGATCTACCTGCGCGATGCGCTCGCGATGCGCCGCGTGTCGCTGGGTGATGCGCCGCATCCTGACGTTGCCGAGAACCTGAACAACCTGGCGCTCTTGCTGATGGAATCCAGCCGTTTCGAGGAAAGCGAACGGCTGTTCCAGGAGGCCATGACCATGAACAGCGCGCTGTACGGCGCGGTTCACCCCGACGTGGCCGCTGGACTGAACAATCTCGGCCTGCTCTACCGCTCGCAGGGTGATCTCGCCAAGGCCGAGGAAAGCTACAGCAACGCCCTCGGCATGCAGCGCCAGCTCCGGGGCGAGAAGCATCCGGAAGTGGCGCGGGTGCAGAGCAACCTGGCTTTCGTGTATTACGACGAGGGCCAGTTGGCGCGCGCGATCGACACGATGCGCGAAGCCATGGAGATGCAGCGCGCCACCAGCGGCCCGCGCCACCCGGATACCGCCAACAGCATGTCCGCGCTGGGACGCTGGCTGAGCGAGGCGGGCAAGGACGACGAAGCGGCGGTGCTGCTGCGCCAGGCGCTCGCGCTGCT
>JAKJFB010000004.1:0-260 GCA_022705125.1 Pseudomonadota bacterium | reverse complement strand
CCGGACGTAGCGATCGCGGAGCTCGGGCTGGCGCAGACGCTTGCGCGCACGGGGCCGCTCGACGAGGCGCTCGCGATGGCGAAGAGCGCCGCGGCCAAGGTCGACGAGGCCTTCGGGCCGGAGCACTGGATCGCCGCGGTCGCCGGGAGCACCGAGGGCAGCGTGCTCGCTGCCATGGGGCGCCCCGCGGAAGCCGAACCACTGCTGAAGCAGGGCTACGAGGCGCTGCGCGACAACCCCTCCGCGCGGCCGGCCTACCT
>JAKJFB010000049.1 GCA_022705125.1 Pseudomonadota bacterium | reverse complement strand
GTTCGCGGACCTGTGGTCGATGACATTCGCCCGTCACGAGCCCGGCGCCGCGCGGCCGGCCGTGGACACGCGCGCGGCGCCGTATCGCGTCTACCTGTGGCTGCTCGCGCTGGTGCCCATGCTGGGGCTGGTGCTGAGCTTCAAGGAAATCCAGAAACTCTACGCGACGATGGGAGCGACCTTCATCCCGCTGCTCGCGCTGGCGCTGCTGCTGATGAACGGGCGGCGCGCCTGGGTGGGGGCGCACGTGAACCGCTGGCCCACCGTGATCGTGCTGCTCGCGACGCTGTTGTTCTTCGCCGCACTCGGCTGGTTCCGCATCGGTGAGTAGGTCCGGATTTATCCGGACATGTTTTGCGCGCAATCCAGCCGAATGCCCGGCTGAAGCCGGACCTACATCGCGGCGCGCAAAAGGCCCTCGTAGCCCGCCGCGTCGAGCCGCACCGGGTTGGTGAGCGTGTTGACGTCGCGTACCGCCGCTTCGGCGAGTGCCGGGATCATGGCCGCGGTAACGCCCATCGCACCCAGGCCGCGCGGGATGTCCAGGTCCGCGTTCAGGCGGCGCACCACGTCGATGAAGTTCGTGCCGCCGGGCAGCTCCAGAGTCTTTTCGAGGCGCGCGAACAGCGCCGTGCAGTGCGGGCGGTTGAGTTCCAGCACCACCGGCATCAGCACCGCGTTCAGCGTGCCGTGGTGCAGGGCGAGATCGTGCCGGCCGCCTATCGCGTGCGCCATCGCGTGCATCGCGCCGCAGCCGTTGAGCATCGTCATGCCGCCCTCGAGGGCGCCCATCATCATCTCCCAGCGCGCCTGGCGGTTCTGCGGCTCGTTGTACGCGGTGCGGATGTTCGCGACGATGCGCGTGATGCCGTCCAGAGCGACTGCCTTGGCCGGCGGATTCTCGTTGCTGGAGAAGTAGGCTTCGAGGCAGTGCGACAGCGCGTCCATGCCGGTGCCCGCGGTCAGCCCGCGCGGCAGCGAGAGCGTGAGCTCGGGGTCGGCCAGCGTGACCCTGGGCAGCAGGTTGTTGTTGATCAGCACGATCTTTTCGCCCGGCCCCACGCTCAGCACCGCGATAGTCGACACTTCGGAGCCGGTCCCCGCCGAGGTAGGGATCGCGACGATCGGCGCCGCGGCCGGCGTGATCGCGCGTCCCTCGCGCCTGATCACCTTCATGATGTCGTAGTCGCGCAGCTCCCCCGGGTGCGTGGCCATTACCGCGGCACCCTTGGCGCAGTCGATCGCCGAGCCGCCCCCCAGCGCAACCAGGCCGTCGTGCGAGCCCGCGCGGTACGCGGCCACGGCCGCATCGACGTTGTCGGCGTTCGGGTTGCCCGGCAGGTCGCTGAACATCGCGGCTGCGGCCGGCATCAGCTCGAGCACGCGTGCCGCGGTGCCGGTGGCGACCATGCCCGGATCGGTGATCAGCAGCGGGCGCGCGATGCCGAGCGCTTTCAGCTCCTTCGGCAGCAGCGCGAGGGCGCCGAAGTCGAAGCGTACCGGGGTTACGAAGTAGCTCTTGATCACGGGCGCCTCCAGGGTGGCGAGTAAGCAGGCCTAGCGGGCGTGCCGCAGCTGCTGCTGCAGCGTGCGAACCTGGCGTTGCAGCGCGTCGACCTCATCCAGCAGTTCCAGCGCCAGGGCGAGCCCGGCGGGGTTCAGTTCGAGGTCGCGGCGCAGGCGCTGGGCGCGGCTCATGCGCAACAGCGCTTCGGTGTCGAACTGCCAGCGATCGTTGTCGGCCGGGTCGGTGACGGGAGTGACGATGCCGTATTCGACCATCTCGACCACGATGTCGGCAGGGACGCCGCAACGCTCGCAGATCTCGCCGAGACTGAACAACGAGCCGTCGTCCTGCAGTTCGGCGAAGTAGATCACGGGTGTGGCCATGCCCTAGTCCTCCCAGGCGGAGCGCGGGTTGAACGTGGATTCCTGCATGGCGATCTGGCGATAGAGTGATTCGGCCACGGAGCCGTGGTGTCGCGGCAGGGTGACCTCGAGCACGACCAGTTGATCTCCCGCGCGCTTGCCCGGTAAGCCCTTGCCCTTGATGCGCAACCGGTCGCCGCTGCTCGAGCCCCCGGGTATCTTCAGCTTGACCTTGCCGCCGAGCGTCGGCACCTCCACCGTCGCGCCCAGCGCGGCCTCCCAGCTGGCCACCGGCAGCGTGAGGAGGATATTGCGGCCATCGACGCTGAAATACGGGTGCGGCGCGAGCTGGACCTCGAGGAACAGATCGCCGGCCGCGGCCCCGCCGATGCCCGGGCCGCCCTGGCCGGCCAGGCGGATGCGCTGCCCGGGGGTCACGCCCGGCGGGATCTTGATGTTCAGCGTTTTTTCGCGCCGGGAGACCGAGCCGGATTCGTCGATCTCCGGGACGAGCAGCCTGATCTGGTGTTCGCAGCCGCGGTAGGCTTCCTCCAGGAACAGCGAAATCGTGTGGTGGATGTCCTCGCCGCGCATGCGCACGCCATGTGCGCCGCCCTCGTGCGCGAACCCGCCCCGCGCGGTGCGGGCCCGACCGAAAACCGACTCGAAGAAATCGCTGAATTGCCGTGCGTCGTCGCCGCTGAAGCTGCCCTCGTAAAACCCGCCTGCCGATTGCCAGCCTGGAGGGGGGCGAAAGCCGCCGTCTGGTTGTTGCGCACCCAGCCTGCGCAGCTGGTCGTACCGGGCGCGCTTTTCCGGGTCCTTCAGGACCTCGTAGGCCTCGCCGAGCTCCTTGAAGCGGTTCTCGGCATCGCGCTCCTTGCTGACGTCGGGATGGTATTTCCGCGCCAGCTTGCGGTAACTGGCCTTGATCTCCTTCTCGTCGGCCGTCTCGGGCACGCCGAGGATCCTGTAGTAGTCCTTGAAGTCCATTCAGCGGAACTCCCCGGCGCGATTCCTGCCCGCCAGGCGCCTCAGCCCTTCCTGGCTGCCTTGTCGGCCCGCTTTTCCTTCTGCGTCTTGGCCGGCTTTTTCTTGGTTTCCTTCTTCTTGTCCATGCCTTTTGCCATGTCGGTTTCCTCTCGTGGTTGATCCTGCGCTCGGCGCAGCATAACACCACGCGCGCGACACATTTACCCGGTCACATGGGCAGTCCTGGCCCGGCGCGGCAATCAGCGCAGGTAGGTGCGGGCAAACGCTTCCATCCCCTCGAGTTTCTTCTCGAGCGGGAAGTACGCCGGATCGTCGATCCCCCAGCACAATGCCACGGTGCCATCGACCCCCCAATCCTCCAGTTGCCGGTACACATCGTGCGAGGGCGTCGTCTCGGGAATCACGAAGCGGCGGAAACTGCCGTGGTCGGTGCCGCCGCCATCCAGGTAGCGCGCGCGCTCCTCCTCGAGCTTGGCCAGCAGCGTATGGATCTCCTCCATCCCGTAGTTCATGCCCAGCCAGCCGTCGTTGCGCGCGGCGCGGCGCAGCGCGGCGCGTGACTTGCCGCCGATCCACACCGGAATGCGTCGCGCCGGCCGCGGCTGCTGGCCCACGGTGGGGAAACTGAAGTGACTGCCCTCGAAGGCGCACTCGCCGGTTTCCCAGAGCTCGCGCATGACCGACAGCATTTCGTCCATGCGCGCGCCGCGGGTGCCGAAGTCGGGGCCCATGATGCGGAACTCGTCCTCGCACCAGCCTGCGCCGATGCCGAAATCGAAGCGGTACTCCGATTGCGCGCAGAGCGTGGCCACCTGCCTGGCGACCGTGAAGGGTTCGCGCATCGGCAGCACGTAGATGTAGGTCATCACGCGCAGGCGTTCGGTCACGGCCGTGATGTTCGCGGCCGTGATGAACGGACAGGGGAAGCGCGTATCGTGCTCGATGTGGCGCCGCCCCGAGGGGTGCACGGCCTTGTAGCCGGCGGGCATTGCCACGTGGTCGGGCAATGCGATGCCGGCGAATCCCATCTGCTCCGCGGCACGCGCCAGGGTCTTCATCTGCTCGTTGTCTTCGTGGAAGATGCCCAGCCAGTATTCCATTTTCGCTCTCCTGTTGCGTTGTCGTGATGGCAGCACTCAGTGCTGCCGGAATTCCTCGAGCCCTGCGGGAAGCAGGGGTGGTCGCTGGCGATGCGCCGCCGCATCGCAGCGGGCGAACGCGGTCCACAGCAGCTGCAGGGTGTCGCCGTGCGCCACCAGCAGGATGCAGAGCGCGGCGTGCTCGCGTTCCAGGTCCAGGATCAGGTCGACGGCGCGTGAGCGCACCGCGGCGGCGGTTTCGGCGCCGTGCCGGCAGTGGTGCGGGTCCTTGGCGTCGGCGCTCCAGATCTCTTCGTAGCGCGTGGTGCGCTGGCCCTCGAGCGCGCCGAAGTGACGTTCGCGCAGGCGGGCATCGATCACGAGCGGTGCCTCGCCGCCGAGCACGGTTCGCGCGATCGAGGCGCTCTCGCTGGCGCGCCGGAATGGCGAGCTGACTATCAGCGCCACGTCCTCGTGCCAGCCGGTGAGCGCGTCGCGCACCTCCGTTCGTCCCGCCGCGGTGAGGCCGTAACCGTCCTCGCCGGTGCGCGGGTCGCTGACGATGATGCCGCGCGCATTGGCCTCGCTGCTGCCGTGACGCAGCGCGAAGTAGCGGTTGCGCAGCCGTGGGAGCGTCTCCATGCGCCCGCGCTCAGGCGGCCCTTCCGCCGCCCAGCTGGCCGACCAGCGGCAGCGCCATCGACGGGTAGTCCGTGATGATGCTGTGCGCGCGCATGCGGTAGAGGTTGCGGATCGAGATCGGGTCGTTCACGGTCCACGCGGAGAGCTCGATCCTGCGCCGCCAGGCGCCGAGGCGCAGCCCCGGCGTGCAGGTGAAGAGGTTGGCCACGACCATGCGACAGCCGAATTCCTCGGCAATCGGCAACGGGTCCATCTTCGTGCAGACATAGCCGCGCGCCAGGCGTGGTGCCACCTGGCGCGCCATGTCCAGCACCGCGGTGTTCGACGACGTGACGATGACGCGCGGGCCGAGCCGCAGCCGCGTCACCAGTTCGTAGAGTGCCTCCAGGGTGATGCGCAGGCGCTCGGCGCGGGCAGGCTTCTTGACTTCGAGCTGCCACGACTCCGTGCGCGGGAAGGCGCGCATCACGGCCTCTAGCGTGGGCACCCCCTCGCGTCGCGGCCACGGCGGCGCGCCGCGCCGCGCATCCATGGCGCCGAGCTCGCGGCTGGTGAAGGCATCGACCGCGCCGCTGCGCCCGGTCGTGCGATTCACGCGCGCGTCGTGCAGCACGACCAGTCGCTCGTCGGCGGCTAGCTGCACGTCGAGCTCGAAGCGCCTCACGCCGCGTTCCCAGGCGTGCTCGAAACCACCGAGCGTGTTCTCGGGCGCCTCGCCGGCGGCACCGCGATGCCCGTAAATCTCCATGCGCGCGCTACCTGTGCCCCGGGCTCAGCCGATGTTCGCCTGGCCGCCGTCGAGGCCGATGGTCTGGCCGTTCACGTACCTCGAGTAGTCCGAGCACAGCACCGCCACGAAGCGGCCGATGTCCTGCTCGCAATCGCCCACGCGACCCATCGGCAGCGTCTTGAAGAATGCCGCTGCCTCCTCGGGGTTCTTCTCCATCCACCACACGAGCCCCGGCGAGCTCGCGTGCGGCAGGATGACATTGGTGCGGACGTTGTCCTTGCCCCATTCGCAGGCGGCGGCACGCGTGAGCTGGCGGATGGCGTCCTTGACGGCAGCGTAGGCGCCGTAGCCCGCCATGTCCCAGCGCTTGGTGGCCGAGCTCGCCAGGTTCACGATCGAGCCGTCGCCCTTCAGGTACGGGTAGCAGAGCTTCATCAGGCGCATGGTCGCGAGCGGACCCGACTGGAAGCCGGCCTCGAAGGCCTCGTCGCTCACCTTGAATAGCTCGCCGTTGGGCACTTCCTGCGCGTTGTTGACCAGGATGTTGATGCCGCCGAAGTGATCGGCCACGGTCTTCACGCAGGACTGCAGCGACTCCAGGCTCTTCACCTCGCATTGCACCGGGAGCGCCGTGCCACCGCGGCGCTCGATCTCGGCGACGGTGTTCTCGAGTTTCGCCAGCGTACGGCCGGTAACCGCCACGCGGGCGCCTTCGGCGGCGAGCGCGAAGGCGATGCCCTGGCCCACGCCCTGGCCGGCGCCGGTGACGAGTGCGATCCTGTTGTCGAGCAGACCCATGATGTTTCTCCCGGGGTTGGTAATGCGAAAAGGCGCAGATGACAGGCGCCGGGAAATCCCGGCGCATCACCCGATCGGTCTAGAGCTTGCGCAGGAACTCGGCGCGGATGTCCTTCTTCATGATCTTGCCGGTGGCGTTGCGCGGCAGGTGCTCGCTGCGCACCTCGACGTAGTGCGGCACCTTGAAGTGCGCGAGCTTCCCGGCGGCGAAGCGCTTCACGTCCTCGACGCTGATCGTCATGCCGGGCGTGGCATGCACCACCACCGCGAGCTGCTCGCCCCAGGTCTCGTCGGGCACGCCGAAGGCGGCGACCTCGTCGACCTCGGGGCATTCGAGGATCGCGCCCTCGATCTCGGCCGGATAGATGTTCTCACCGCCACGGATGACCAGGTCCTTGGCGCGGTCCGACAGGAACAGGTAGCCATCGTCGTCGAGGTAACCGATGTCACCACTGTCGAACCAGCCGTCGCGGAATTCGGTCTCGTTGGCTTCGGGGCGGTTCCAGTAGCCGCTGACCAGCGTGGGTGTCCTGACCCACAGCCTCCCCGGCACGCCCTGCGCCAGCTCGTTGCCCTCTTCGTCGCGGATGCTGAGATCCACCGTCGGATGCAGGAAGCCGGCCGTGCCGGGCTTCTCGCGGAACGGACGGCCGGTGCAGGCGCTGCCGTTGGAATTGGTCTCGGTCAGCCCCCAGCCCGCGCCCGGGTAGGAATCCGCAACCTTGTCCATGAACAGGCGCGCGGCGCGCGGGGGCGTGGCCGCGCCCCCGCCGCCGATGCCGCTCAGGCTCGAGGTGTCGAAGCGCTCGAAGTCGGGCGACTCCATCAGTTCCATCAGCATGCCCGGCGCGGCGCTCAGCGCCGTGACGCGCTCGCGCTGGATCAGTTCCAGCGCCTTGCGCACGTCCCATTTGTACATCATCACCACGCGCCGCGCGCCGCGCAGCGCGCACAGGAACACCGCGTAGCAGCCGCTCACGTGGAACAGGGGCACCGCGAGCAGCTGCGTGGGCGGGAAGCCCTTTTTCATCATCGCACCTATGGCTTCGGGATTGATCATCGCCGAGGCCATGGCCTGGCAGTCGAAGTTCATCAGCGACTGGCACACCGCGCGCTGTGTCGACAACGCGCCCTTGGGCGTGCCCGTGGTGCCCGATGTGTACATCATCAGCGCGGGCTCCTCGGGCCCGATATCCACGGCCGGAAAGGCGGTTTCATCGATCTCGGCAACGAAGTCCTCCAGGCTGCGCGTCCCGCCAGACAGCCCGGCGCCCGTGGGGCGCGCCACGATGGCCGGCAACCCGGTCGCGGCCAGGTGCGTCGCGAGCTGGTCGCAGCGCTGCTGGTCGCAGAAAACCGCGCGCGCGCCGGCGTCCTCGAGCGCGAACGCGAGTTCGCGCGCCTGGCCCCAGCTGTTCAGCGGCACCGCCACGGCGCCCAGCGTGGCGATGCCGATGAAGGCGCTCATCCACTCGGGGTAGTTGCGCATCGCGATCGCGACGCGGTCACCCGGGCGGATGCCGCAATGCCGGCGCAGGGCGTGCGCGATGCGCGCCCCCTGCGCCAGCAACTGCGTGAAGCTCCAGCGCTCGCCCTCGTAGACCACGAATTCCCTGTCGCCGTGCTGGTAGGCCGGTGCGAACAGTTCGCGCATGTTGCGCGGCGTGTTGCGGAATGCGCGCAACGGCTGCCCGCCGACGGTCTCGGTGACCAGTTCGTAGGGCGCGCCGGCCCGGGTGAGCAGGGCGTAGGCGTCATCGAATTTCTGCTTGATAGGGTCCATGTGGTCTCCGGGAAATCGCGGGAGGCCGCATTATAAGGAGCAGTGCCCGCGCCACAAAGCCGCGCATGACGCATTTGTAAAGTTTCGCGGGACCATCTGCTATAGTCGGGCCTGCCGAGGCGTGCCATGATCCGGCAAAGAATACGGAGGCTCCGAGTGGCGATGGATATCCAGGAAATTTCCGACCGGCTCGAGATCAACAACCTGTTGATCGACTACTGCAGTGCGGTCGATGCCAAGAGCTTCAGCGACTTCGACCGGATCTTCACGCCCGACGCGGTCATCGACTACACCGCGCTGGGCGGCATTCGTGGCAGCGTTGCCGAGATCAAGGAGTACCTGGCGCGCGTGATGCCGCATTTCGGCGCCACGCAGCACCTGATCGCCAACAGCCGAGTCTGGGTGGAAGGCGACACGGCGCGCGCGCGCACGATGTGCCACAACCCCATGGAGATCCCGCTGCCCGGGAGCGGCACGCAGATCGCGTTCTATGGCCTGTGGTACGTCGACCGCCTGGTGCGCACGGCGCAGGGATGGCGCATCGCCGAGCGGGTCGAGGAGCGCAGCTACGATTTCAACGTGCCAGCCAGGTTCAGGTCGTTCAGCGAGTAGACCGCGCGCACCGGAGGCGATATGCAGTACACGCTCTCGGTCGGCTTCTGTCCGGCCGACTGGTACGTCCCGCTGGCGCGTGCCGCCGAGGCTGCCGGCTGGGACTCGATCGCGGTGCCCGACGGGCTGTTCTACTACGAGAAAACCTCCGCGCCGTATCCGTACAGCGCCGATGGCAGCCGGTTCTGGGCCGCCGACACGCCGTTTCTCGATCCCTGGGTGGTCATCGCGACGATGGCCGGCGCCACCGAGCGCATCCGGTTCTATCCGTCGGTGCTGAAGCTGGCGGTGCGCGATCCGCTGCTGGTGGCCAAGGAACTGAGCTCCTGCGCGGTGCTGACGGGCGAGCGTGTAGGGCTCGGCGTGGGGCTCAGTCCGTGGCCCGAGGACTTCGAGGTGCTGCGCGAGGAGTGGGCGCAGCGCGGACCGCGCTCGGCGGAGATGATCGAGATCATCCGCGGCCTGCTGCGGGGCGGGATGTACGAATACCACGGCCGTTTCTACGACTTCCCGCGGCTGCAGATCGCGCCGGTGCCACGCGCGCCGGTACCGGTCTACATCGGCGGCCTCGTCGAGCCGGTGCTCAAGCGCGCCGCGCGCCTCGCGGACGGCTACATCGGCTGGGAGAATCCGCGCTGCTCGCTCGAGGACCTGGCCCAGATGATCCGGCGCATCGAGGCTTACCGCCGCGACTACGATCGCAGCGGTGCCTTCGAGTACAAGTTCATGCCCTACAGCACCTCGCCCGCGACCCGGCAGCGCCTCGCCGCCGCGGGCGTGACGGACCTGATCTGCATGCCATGGATGGACACGCACGGGGCTAGGGCGGGATTGCGCGAGCGGCTGGATGCGGTCGCGCGTTTCGGCGAGGAAGTCATTGCACGGTCACATTGACCAGGACCCCAGAGGAGAACTGACAGGATGCGGCGTTTCGACGGCAAGGTAGTGATGGTGACGGGTGCCGGCTCGGGAATAGGGCGTGCCACGGCGGTGCGCTTCGCGTCCGAGGGCGCGCGCGTCTCGGTGAGCGACGTGAATGCCGAGGGACTCGCCGCGACCATGGGCATGCTCGAGGGCCAGGGGCATCACTCGCAGATCCTCGACGTCTCGCAGGCGCAGGCCTGCCGCGACGCGGTGGCGGCCACGGTCGCCGAGTGCGGCCGTCTCGACGTGCTGTGCAACATTGCCGGTTTCGCCGGCGCCTATCATCTGCACGAGATCACCGAGGAATTCTGGCAGCGCATGATCGCGGTCAACCTCTCGGGCGTGTTCTTCATGTGCCAGGCCGCGATGCCACATCTGCTCGAGACCCGGGGCAATATCGTGAACATGGCATCCAGCGCGGCCATCGTCGGCCAGATCTACAACAGCGTCTACTGCGCCAGCAAGGGCGGCGTGAACCTGCTGACCAAGGCGCTGGCCGTCGAGTTCGCCACCCGCGGCGTGCGCGTGAACGCGGTGTGTCCGGGCGCGGTCAACACGCCGCTGTCGAAGAACTTCCGCATGCCCGAAAACCCCGAGCTGGCGGTGTTCGGGCGCCTGATGCCACTGGTACAGCCCTCGGCCGAGCCGGAGGAAGTCGCCGGCGCGGTCGCCTATCTCGCCAGCGACGAAGCACGCTTCATCACCGGCGATTCGCTCACCATCGACGGCGGCCAGACCGCAAGCTGATGGCAGCGCGCAGACCGCCGCGGGCAGAATTCGCCGGACGCTCGGTCCCGGGTTATTCCGAGGAGCGCCTGCGTGCCAAGCTGGCGCGCCATGCGCGGGCCGCCGGGCGTGAGGTGGTCGAGAAGGCGCTGTGGCTGTATTACGCCTCGCGCCGTCCCGACGTGCCGCGCTGGGCGAAGCTCACGATCTACGCGGCGCTGGCCTATTTCATCCTGCCGCTGGACATGATCCCCGACTTCACGCCGCTGGCCGGCTACAGCGACGACCTGGGCGCCTTGTCTGCCGCGCTGCTGACGCTGTCGCACTACATCGATGACGAGGTGAAGGAGAAGACGCGGCGCCGCCTGCAGCAATGGTTCGGCCCCGCACCCGCGGACAACAAGGACTGAGCCATGCATCCATCCGTGTACGCGCGCAGCCAACCCGACAAGGCAGCCTACATCATGGCCGGCAGCGGCACCGTGGTGAGCTACGGGCAGCTGGAGGAGCGCAGCCGGCGCTGCGCGCAGCTGCTGCGCGGACTGGGGCTCGGAACCGGCGACACCATCGCCATCTGCATGGACAACAACCCGCGCTATTTCGAGCTGTGCTGGGCGGCGCAGCGCAGCGGGCTGTATTACACCTGCGTGTCGAACCGGCTCACGGCACCCGAAGTCGAGTACATCGTGCGCGACAGCGGTGCGCGCGTGCTGTTTCTCTCGGTGTCGCAGCGGGCGATCGCCGCCGAGCTGGCGCATTCGCTCGATGATCTGGAGCGCTTCTCGGTCGACGGCAGCATCAACGGCTACCTCGATTACGAGAGCACCCGCGACCGCTTTCCCGCCGAACCGGTCGCCGACGAGACCGCGGGCAGCGACATGATGTATTCGTCAGGCACGACGGGCCGGCCCAAGGGCATCCGGGTGGCGCTGAGCGGGCTGGCGATCGATGCGCCTTCGCCACTGCTGCAGATCATCGCCGGCTACTACGGTTTCGGCGATGACACGGTGTACCTCTCGCCGGCGCCGCTGTATCACGCCGCGCCGCTGCGCTTTTGCATGACCGTGCAACGCTGCGGCGGAACCGTGATCGTGGTCATGGACAAGTTCGACCCGCTGGAGTCGCTGCGTCTGATCGACAAGTACCGCGTCACGCACAGCCAGTGGGTGCCGACGATGTTCGTGCGCATGCTGAAGCTGCCGCCGGAGCAGCGCGCCGGATTCGATCTGTCGAGCCACCGCGCCGCGGTGCACGCGGCCGCGCCGTGTCCGGTCGAGGTCAAGCAGCAGATGATCGACTGGTGGGGGCCGATCGTGCAGGAGTACTACGCCGGCAGCGAGGGCAACGGCCTGTGCGCGATCAACAGCGCCGACTGGCTCGCGCACGAGGGCTCGGTCGGACGGCCGGTCTTCGGCGTGCCGCACATCCTGGACACGGATGGGCGCGAGTTGCCGCCGGGACAGGAAGGCACGATCTATTTCTCCGACGGCGTGGACTTCGTCTATCACAACGATCCCGCGAAGACCGCGGAGAGCCGCAACGCGCTCGGCTGGACCACGCTCGGCGACATCGGCTACCTCGACGCGGAAGGTTTCCTGTACCTCACCGACCGCAAGGCGAACCTGATCATCTCCGGCGGCGTGAACATCTACCCGCAGGAGGCCGAGAACCTGCTGGTCACGCACCCGAAGGTGATGGACGTGGCGGTGTTCGGCGTGCCCGACGAGGAATTCGGCGAGGCGGTGAAGGCGGTGGTGCAGCCGCTCGACATGGGCGAGGCGGGACCCGAGCTGGAGCAGGAACTGATCGACTACTGCCGTGAACACCTCAGCCACATCAAGTGCCCGCGCTCGGTGGACTTCGAGGCCGAGCTGCCGCGTCACCCGACCGGAAAACTCTACAAGCGCCTGCTGCGGGATGCGTACTGGGGCGGCAAGCAGTCGAAGATCGTTTAACCGCTTCAG
>JAKJFB010000499.1 GCA_022705125.1 Pseudomonadota bacterium | reverse complement strand
GGGTATTGAATCGCGCCAGCCGCAACGCCGCGCCGGCCACGTACACGAATGCTGCGGCCCAGCCCAGCTTGCCCATCGACGAAAGCGCCCAGCTGAACGCTACCAACGCAGGCGCCACGCCAAAGGAGACCATGTCCGACAGGCTGTCGTACTGCACGCCGAACGCGCTCTGCGTGTTGGTCAGGCGCGCAACGCGCCCGTCGAGTCCGTCGAAGAACATCGCGACGAAGATCGCGAGCGAAGCGGCCTCGAACTGTGCGTTCATGCTCGCGACGATTGCATAGAAGCCGGCAAAGAGCGCCCCGGTCGTCAGCAGGTTCGGCAACAGGTACACGCCACGCCGGCGCTCCCGGAGCCCTCCCACGGAAACTTCCTCGATGTGCTCGTCGACCGGCAGCCCGAGTTCGATTTCCTGGGTGTCCTCGCCGCTCTTGTCTGCGTCCTGGTCCACCGAATGACTCCTTCGCATGAATTGCTTCTACTATAAGGCAGCGTCGACGGGGGTGTCAGCCGCGACGCAGGCCCTCGCCGGCCAGCCCCCACAGCGCACCCACCAGCGGGTTGGCCAGCGATGCCTGGCGGCAACACAGCCCGATCCGGAACGGATGCAGTTCCGGCATCACTTCGAGCACGTGAACGCTGTCGCCGAAGGGGTTCGATTTCAGCACCAGTTGGGGCACCACGCCGACACCGCAGCCGAGCGCCACCATGCTGACGATGGCCTCGTTGCCGGAGACCTGCGCGTAGACATTCGGCGCCACCCCCATGTCGGCAAACCAGTGATCCACCCGCTCCCTCGCCTGCCCCGTTTCGGGCAGGATCATGGGCAGCAGGCTCCAGTCGAGCGCCGGCGTCGCGCCGGGGAGGCGCTCGAACTGGCTGGAGGCCGGCGCGATGAACACCAGCGGCGTCGTGGCCAGCTCGAGGAAGGCGATGTTGGCCGGCAACTGGTCGGGGCGCGCGGCGATCGCGAGATCCTCGCGCCCCTGCGCCACGCGCCGCAGCGCGCTGGCCTCGTCACCCGTGTGCACGTTGATCTCCACGCCGGGGTAGCGGGCGCGGAATTCCGGCAGCAGCCCCGCGAGCAGGCTGTAACTCGCAGTCACGGAACAATAGAGCGTCACGCTGCCCTGCAATGCCGCGGAATCCGCTCGCACCCGGCGGCGCAGGTCGCGCATGCGCTCGAGCAGGTCCCTCGCCTGTGCCTGGAACAGCCGGCCCTGCCGCGTGAGGCGCACCTCGCGGTTGCCGCGGTCGAACAGCCGGCAATCCAGTTCGGACTCCAGGCGCTGGATGGTACGACTCAGCGCCGAGGGCGAGAGGTTGCCGTGCTCGGCGGCCCGGCCAAAGTGCAGCGTTTCGGCGAGGAGCAGGAATATCTCGAGGTCACGCGAATCCATATCGTTGCGTTTTCCGCAATATAACGTTCTCAATATATCACTTTACGCAACACGAGCGCCGACGTATCGTGCCCCCTCGACCGCCCCGCCCCGGGCGCGGCGCATCACAGGAGCCCCATCATGTCCGACAATTATTTCAATACGCTGCCGCTGCGCCTGCAACTCGAGCAGCTCGGCAAGTGCCGCTTCATGGACCGCAGCGAATTCGCGCACGAGACCCAGGCACTGCGCGGCAAGAAGGTCGTGATCGTGGGCTGCGGCGCCCAGGGCCTGAACCAGGGCCTCAACATGCGCGACAGCGGACTGGACGTGAGCTACACGCTGCGCCAGAGCGCCATCGCGGAAAAGCGCCAGTCATGGAAGAACGCCACCGAGAACGGCTTCAAGGTCGGCAGCTACGAGGAACTGATCCCCACCGCCGACCTCGTGTGCAACCTGACGCCCGACAAGCAGCACACCGCGGTGGTGAAGGAAATCATGCCGCTGATGAAACAGGGCGCGTGCCTCGCGTACTCGCACGGTTTCAACATCGTCGAGGAAGGCATGCAGATCCGTCCCGACCTGACCGTGATCATGGTCGCGCCGAAGTGCCCCGGCACCGAGGTGCGCGAGGAATACAAGCGCGGCTTCGGCGTGCCGACACTGATCGCGGTGCACCCGGAGAACGATCCGCGCGGCGAAGGCCTCGAGCTGGCCAAGGCCTATGCGGCCGGCACCGGTGGCCATCGCGCCGGCGTGCTGGAATCCTCGTTCATCGCCGAAGTGAAGTCCGACCTCATGGGCGAACAGACGATCCTCTGCGGCATGCTGCAGGCCGGTTCGCTGCTGTGCTTCGACAAGATGGTCGAGAAGGGCATCCCGAAGGCCTACGCGTGCAAGCTGGTGCAGTACGGCTGGGAAACCGTCACGGAAGCGCTGAAGCACGGCGGCATCACCAACATGATGGACCGGCTGTCGAACCCGGCGAAAATCGCCGCCTTCGAGCTCGCCGAGCAGCTGAAGGGCATCATGCGCCCGCTGTTCAACAAGCACATGGACGACATCATGAGCGGCGAATTCTCGCGCACCATGATGGCCGACTGGGCCGCCGACGACCGCAACCTGCTCGGCTGGCGCGAAGCCACCGGCAAGACTGCCTTCGAACAGGC
>JAKJFB010000498.1:2261-2550 GCA_022705125.1 Pseudomonadota bacterium | reverse complement strand
CTGAGCGCTGTGACAAAATCCGCCCGTCAGACAGCGGGAAAACAGCCATGGACCGAACCGCCTTCTTCATCTCCGACGGCACCGGCATCACGGCCGAGACCCTCGGCGAGGCGCTGCTCGCACAGTTCGAGGACGTGCGCTTCGAGTTCGTGCGCCTGCCCTATGTCGATACCGAGGAACGCGCCCGCCACGCCGTGGAGCAGATCGACGCTGCCTTCGCGCGCGACGGCCACCGCCCGATCATCTTCGACACGATCATCGACCAGCGCCTGCGCCAGATTCTCGCCGC
>JAKJFB010000498.1:0-2241 GCA_022705125.1 Pseudomonadota bacterium | reverse complement strand
ATGTTCGACATCTTCACGACCTTCCTCGCACCGCTGGAGCGCGCCATCGGGACCCAGTCGAGCTTCACGGTCGGGCGCTTCCACGGGCCGCAGAGCAGCCTGTACCACGCACGCATCGAGGCCGTGCACTACGCGATGGCCAACGACGATGGCGCCAGCGGCAGCGAGTACCAGAAGGCCGACGTGATCCTGATCGGCGTCTCGCGCAGCGGCAAGACGCCCTCGTGCATCTACCTGGCGATGCAGTTCGGCGTGCATGCGGCCAATTACCCCATCACCGACGACGACCTGCAGTCGAACCGGCTGCCGGTATCACTCAGCGCCCACCAGAACCGCCTGTTCGGACTCACGATCGACCCGGTGCGCCTGGCCGAGATCCGCCACGAACGCCGCCCCGGCAGCCGCTATGCCTCGCTCAGGCAATGCGAGGACGAGGTGCGCCAGGTCGAGGGGATGCTGCGACGCAACCGCATCCCGTACCTGAACACCACGCGCATGTCGGTGGAGGAAATCGCGACGCGGATCATGATGGAAAAGGGCCTGCGCGGGCGCAAGGGATGAGGGGTTTCAGCCCAGCAGTCGCATCGCCGCGCTGTAGGGGGTGATTTCGCCGCGCACCACGCGCGCTTCCAGCCGTGGCAGCTCGGCGCGCACGTGCGGGTCGGCACGAAAACGCTGTTCCAGCAGTTCGCTGATCAGCTTGCGCAGCCACTCGCCGTTCTGCCGCGCGCGCCGCGCCGCGAGCTCGCCGCTCGCCTCCCCGCCCTGGCGGTATTCCCCGATCATCTGCCACACCTCGGCGATGCCGCGCTTCTCGGCCGCCGAGCAGGTCGTGACGCGCGGCACCCAGAAGCCGCCGTGCGATAGCAGGTTCATCGCGTTCTGGTAATGCTGGCGGGTGCGGTTGGCGAGTCCCAGGCTCTCGCCGTCGGCCTTGTTGATCACCAGCGCGTCGGCCAGTTCCATGATGCCGCGCTTGATGCCCTGCAGTTCGTCGCCGGCGTTGGGCAGCATCAGCACCAGGAAGAAGTCGACCATGCTGGCGACCTCGTACTCGGATTGCCCCACCCCGACGGTCTCGACGATGATCACGTCGTAGCCCGCGGCCTCGCAGAGCAGCATGGTCTCGCGCGTCTTGTGCGCCACGCCGCCCAGCGCACCCTGCGACGGCGAGGGCCGGATGAACGCCCCGTCCTCGCGCGAGAGGGTCTCCATGCGCGTCTTGTCGCCGAGAATGCTGCCACCGGCCACGGGCGAACTCGGATCCACGGCCAGTACCGCCACGCGGTGGCCCGCCGCGACCAGGTGCATGCCGAAGGCCTCGATGAACGTCGACTTGCCCACGCCCGGGATGCCGCTGATGCCGACGCGGATGCTCCTACCCGTGTGCGGCAGCAACGCCTCCAGCAGCCGCTGCGCCTCGGCGCGATGCTCGGCGCGCGAACTCTCCACCAGCGTGATGGCCTTGGCCAGCGCGCGACGGTTGCCCGCGCGCAGTGCCGCGGTGTCGATCACGGGCTCGTGCCTCAGCCTGCCGCCGCCTCGATCGCGGCGAGCACCTGGCGCGCCGCCAGCGGGATGCGCGTGCCGGGCCCGAAGACGCACTTGACCCCGGCCTCGTACAGGAACTCGTAGTCCTGGCGCGGGATCACGCCGCCGGCGATCACCACGATGTCGCCCGCGCCCTGCGCGCGCAGCGCCTCGATCAGCTCGGGCACCAGGGTCTTGTGGCCCGCGGCCAGCGACGAGGCGCCCACCACGTGCACGTCGTTCTCGACGGCCTGGCGCGCGACCTCGTCCGGCGTGGAGAACATCGGCGAGAGGTCGATATCGAAGCCGACGTCGGCGAAGGCCGTCGCCACCACCTTGGCGCCACGATCGTGACCGTCCTGACCCATCTTGCACACCAGCATGCGCGGGCGGCGGCCGTGGCGCTCGACGAAGTCCTCGATGTCGGCGCGCAGCGCGGCCCAGTCCTCGTCCTTCTCGTAGGCACTGCCGTAGACGCCGGAGATCGTGTTCGCGCTCGCGCTGTAGCGGCCCCATTCCTTCTCCAGCGCCGAGGAGATCTCGCCGACGGTGGCACGCAGGCGCGTGGCATTTACGGCAAGCTCGAGCACGTTGCCCTCGCCGGTCTTCGCTGCCTGCGTGAGCGCATCCAGCGCCGCCTGCACGGCCTTCGCGTCACGGCGCGCGCGGACCACGGCGAGGCGCTCGAGCTGCGCCTCGCGCACGGCGCGG
>JAKJFB010000497.1 GCA_022705125.1 Pseudomonadota bacterium | reverse complement strand
CGAGCGTGGCGGCGAGCTTGCGGCCGATGTGGCCCGACTTGCCAACGCCGGTGACGATCACCCGGCCATGGCGCGCGAGGATGATCTCGACCGCGCGCTCGAATTCCTCGCCGATGCGCGCCCCGAGCGCGGCCACGGCGTCTGCCTCGATGCGCAGCACGCGGCGGGCGAGGGCGACGGCTCGGCTTTCGCCCGAAGCGGAAATTGGGTCCATGGATTCGATGCTTTAAACTGGCGCGGAAGGGAGACCGGTGGCTCGACGGGATGACGGCGCGCCGTTGCCGGCAAGCTCCCGATCGAGCGGATTGTATACCAAACACCCGCGCCGCCGCCCGGCAGCGCTGGCGCCACACGCGGCCGGGCTTCCATGCTGAATACCCTCGAATTCGTGGTCCTGCTGCTGGCCGCCGCCGTGGTGATGGTGGCCCTCTTCCGCAGCATGAACCTGCCGCCGGTGCTCGCCTACCTGCTCGTCGGCGCGCTCGGCGGGCCGCATGCGCTCGACCTGATGCAGGAGTCCGCCGGCGCGCGCCACCTCGCCGAGTTCGGCGTGGTGTTCCTGATGTTCTCGATCGGGCTGGAGTTCTCGCTCGGGCGCCTGATGGCGATGAAGCGCATCGTGTTCGGGCTCGGACTCGCCCAGGTGCTGACGACGATCGCGCTCGCCACCCTGCTCGGTCGCCTCGGCGGGCTGGGCTGGATCACCAGCTTCGCGCTCGGCGGCACGCTGGCGATGTCGTCCACCGCGATCCTCTCCAAGCTGCTCGCCGACCGCATGGAGCTCGACAGCCGTCATGGCCGCGAGGTGATCGGCGTGCTGCTGTTCCAGGACATCGCGGTGGTGCCGCTGCTGATCCTGCTGCCGGCGCTGTCGCGTCCGGCCGAGGAGATGATGTTCACCCTCGGCCTGGCGGCCTTCAAGGTGGTCTTCCTGCTCTCGCTGGTGCTGGTCTTCGGCCAGCGCCTGATGCGCTGGTGGTTCACCGTGATGGCGCGGCGGCGCTCGGGCGAGCTCTTCATGCTCAACGTGCTGCTGATCACGCTCGGGCTGGCCTGGCTGTCCGAGCGGGTCGGGCTGTCGCTCGCGCTCGGCGCCTTCCTTGCCGGCATGCTGATCTCGGAGACCGAGTACCGCTACCAGGTGGAAGAGGACATCAAGCCCTTCCGCGACGTGCTGCTCGGGCTCTTCTTCGTCACCGTCGGCATGTTGCTCGACGTCGCCGAGATCGTGCGCAACCTGCCGGCGGTGCTCGGCCTGCTCGGCGCGCTGCTGGTGCTCAAGTTCGGGCTGGTGTTCGCGGCCTCGCGCGTGTTCGGTTCGCCGGCGGGCACGGCGATGCGCTCCGGGCTGTGGTTGTGCGCGGGCGGCGAGTTCGGTTTCGTCCTGCTGTCGCAGATCCTCGACCTCGGGCTGATGCCCTACGGCCTCGCCCAGGCCGCGGTGGCCGCGCTGGTGCTGTCGATGCTGGTCGCGCCGCTGATCGTGCAGGTGAGCGACCGCCTGGTCATGCGCTTCGTCGCCTCGGAATGGTTGCTGCGCTCGATGGAGCTCACCCGGGTGGCGGCGCAGTCGCTCAACACCGAGCGCCACATCATCGTGTGCGGCTACGGACGCAGCGGCCAGTACCTGGCGCGCTTCCTCGAGCAGGAGAACGTCGCCTACGTCGCGCTCGACCTCGACCCGGAGCGCGTGCGCGAGGCGGGCGCGGCCGGGGACACCGTGGTGTACGGCGACGCCGCGCGGCGCGAGACCCTGGTCGCCGCCGGCATCCAGCGCGCGAGCGCGCTGGTGGTGTCCTTCGACGCGCTGGAGGCGGCGCTGCGGGTGATCCATCACACCCACGCGCTGCGTCCCGGCCTGCCGGTGGTGGTGCGCGCCGGCGACGAGGCCGACCTGGAGAAGCTTGCCCAGGCGGGGGCGGCCGAGGTGGTGCCCGAGGCCTTCGAGGCCAGCATCATGCTCGCCTCGCACGCGCTCGCGCTCACCGGGGTGCCGCTCAGTCGCGTGGTGCGGCGCATCCGCGAGATCCGCAGCCAGCGCTATGCGCTGATGCGCGGCTTCTTCCAGGGCAGCAGCGATGCGGGCGATGCGGGCGCCGGCGCGGAGGCGCGCCTGCGCTCGGTGATCGTCCCGGAGGGCGCGGCGGGAGTCGGGCGCAGCATCGGCGAACTCGGGCTGGAGGAGTTCGGCGTGGCGGTGTCGGCAGTGCGTCGGCGCGGCATCCGCGCGCTCTCGCCGGGTGCCGAGACACGCATCCAGAGCGGTGACGTGATCGTGCTGCTCGGCGTCCCCGGCGGCCTGGAAGCCGCCGAGGAGCGCCTGCTGGGTGGCTGAGCCGCCCGCGCTCCGCACGCCTCACGCCTCACAGATTCGAACACACCGTGTGCGCGTTCGCTTCGAGCAGCCGGTTGGCCGCGGAGATCGCCACCAGCCCGGTGTCGCCGGGTGTGCCGGCACGCAGCGAGCCGGCCGCGGGGTCGCCGTCGTCGAGCGCGATGTCGATCTGTGTGACCAGCTTGCCGGGCACGTTGTCCGAGCACACCACCAGGCTGCCCGGC
>JAKJFB010000496.1 GCA_022705125.1 Pseudomonadota bacterium | reverse complement strand
CTCGAGCACGAGGCCAATCTCCTTGAGATTCAGTTCGTCGTCGTAGTAGAGCGACAGCACCAGCCGCTCGCGCTCGGGCAGGCGCGCGATCTCGGCGCCGATCGCTCCCGCCAGGCGCTCGCGCGCAGCCTGCTCCGCGGGGTTGAGCGCGGCGCTGGCGAAACCCGAGCGCTCGCCGTGCTCCTCGCCCATCAGTTCGTCGAGGCTGAACAGGCGGCTGCCGAGCGTGTCCTGCAGCATCGCGTGGTACTCGGCGATCTCCACCCCCAGCTCGCGCGCCACCGCGGCGTCGCCGGCATCGCCGCCGCTGCGCAGCTCCACATTGCGTATGCCCGCGGCGACGCGCCGCGCGTTACGGTGCACCGAGCGTGGCGACCAGTCGCCGCGGCGCACCTCGTCGATCATCGCGCCACGGATGCGGATGCCCGCGAAGGTCTCGAAGCTGGCACCGCGCGTCGGGTCATAGCTCGCGGCGGCCTCCAGCAGCCCGATCATCCCCGACTGGATCAGGTCCTCGACGCTGACGGAGGACGGCAGTCGCGCCAGCAGGTGGTGGGCGATACGGCGCACCAGCGGCCCGTGCTGCTCGACCAGCTCCTGCGGCTGCGCCCGCGCGCCCGTCTTCGCGTACATGGCCGGACCCGCAGACACCGCCGCTCAGCCCGCGGCGGCATGGTCGAGCAGCTGCTCGACGAAGAACTGCAGGTGGCCGCTGGGGCCGGCGGGGATGGGCCAGCGCTCGACGCGCGCGGCAAGCTCGCGAAAGGCGGCGGCCGCGCGCGACTGCGGCGCGCCCAGCAGCACCGGGCGCTGGCGCTGGATGCACTTGCGCACCATGTCGTCGTAGGGGATATGGCCCGCGTCGAGCAGCGTGATGTCGAGGAAACGGTCGCAGACCTGCGCCAGCTTGTGATGGAGGCTCGCACCCTCCTGCGCGCTCCTGACCATGTTGCCGAGCAGGCGAAAGTGCTGCATGCCGTGGTCGCGGTGCAGCACCTTCATCAGCGCGTAGGCGTCGGCGATCGACGACGGCTCATCGCATACCACGACCAGGCACTCCTGGGCGGCGCGCACGAAGCTCAACACCGAATCCGCTATGCCGGCCGCGGTGTCGATCACCAGCACGTCCATCCCGGAACCGATCGTGCTGAAGGCGTGGATCAGCCCGGCGTGCTCGAGGCGGCTCAGCGAGGCCATCGACTGCGTGCCGGAGGATGCCGGGATGATGCGGATGCCGCCGGGCCCGTCGAGCATGATGTCCCCGAGGTCGCAGTCACCGGCGAGCACGTCGGCGAGGTTGCGCTTGGGCCGCAGGCCCAGCAGCACGTCGACGTTGGCCAGCCCGAGGTCGGCGTCGAGCAGGACCACGCGACGCCCGCGTTCGGCCAGCGCGATGCCGAGATTTATGGAGACGCTGGTCTTGCCGACACCGCCCTTGCCGCCGGTGACGGCGACGACCTGGACCGGCCTGCCGGCCCCGTGAGCGGAATTCATTCGACCGTCCTCGCGCTGGGCATGATCACGCTATTCTAGCCGCATTGACGCCGGCCGCATCGGGTGCGCCGCGGCCGCCGCCCGCCGCGGCCGGGGTCACCTCCCTGCCCCCTTCATCCTCGGGCTCGAGCGCGAGCGCCTGCGCCACCAGCTGCACCGCGTCCGCCACGCGCAGATCGTCCGGGATCTCCGGTCCGTCCGTACTGTAGGCCACCGGCAGGCGCTCGCGCCGCAGCGCGCCGATCAACTCGCCCAGGCTCGCGGTCTCGTCGAGCTTGGTCACGATGGCTCCCACCGGCACGCAGGCCGCGTAGTCGGCGAGGGCCGCGTGGAGCCACGATAACTGCGCGTTGGCTGCCAGCACCAGCAGCGTGCGCACACCTTCGCGCAGCGCCCCCAGCTCATCGAGTTGCCGGCTGCGCAGATGCGGGCGCCGGCTCACGCCCGCGGTGTCCACGAGCACCAGCGCATTGGCCGGTACGCGGCGCAGCGCCTCCCCGATCGATTCGCCGCTGTCGGCGGCATGAAAGGGCACGTCCAGCACGCGCGCCACGGCGCGCAGCATGTCGGCACCGCCGAGGCGCGCGGCATCCATGCTGAGCAGCGCCAGCCCCCCGGGACCATGCTCCAGCACGTGGCGCACCGCGAGCTTGCAGATGGTCGTGGTCTTGCCGGCGCCGGTCGGACCGACGAAGGCCCAAACCCCGCCCGAGGCCACCACGTCGCCGACCGTGCCGAGCCCCTCGACCAGCCGCGCCTGCGTGGCGCGCCACGCCGCGTCCCAACCCGCCTCGGCATCGACTCCGGCCACCAGTTCGCGTACCAGCTCGTTGGGCAGGCCCATGCGCGTCAACCGCCGCCAGATGCGCCCCTCGGCACCGGGTCCCTCGACGCTGCGCTCGCTGCGCATCGGCGTCAGGCGCTCCTCCAGCAGCGTGCGCATGCTGCGCAGCTTGGGCAGGTTGAATTCCAGCCCGATCACGAACATCAGGAACACCACGCCGAACTCGGCCAGGTGCTTGATGCCCTCGGCATCCTGACCGACCGCCCAGCCCAGCGTGTGCGGCTCGATC
>JAKJFB010000495.1 GCA_022705125.1 Pseudomonadota bacterium | reverse complement strand
CAGGTAGTTCTTGCGCCCCAGCGCCACGTCGCGGATCGAGCGCTCGGCGGCGTTGTTGTCGATTTCGATGCGTCCATCGTCGACGTAACGCGCCAGCGCCGCCCAGCGCGTCAATGCGTAGCGGATCGCTACCGCCAGCGCGCTCTTGCGTGCGGTCTTCGTCAGTGTGGTTTCGAGCCAGATCTTCATCTCATCGAGCAGCGGCCCGGCACGTGCCTGCCGCTCGGTGCGCCGCTCGTGCGGCGGCTTGCCCCGGATTCCTGCCTCGATCTCGTAGAGTCGTGCGATGCGCAGCACCGCCTCGGCCGCGATCGGCGAGCGATCGGCCTGCTCGAGGTCGTAGAACTTCCTGCGCACGTGCGCCCAGCAGGCCGCCTCGACGATCGCGCCGTCCGCATACAGCCGCTCGAAGCCGGCATAACCGTCGGCCTGCAGGATCCCGCGGAACGCCTTCAGATGGGCCACCGGATGCTCGCCTTTGCGGTCCGGCGTATAGCGCAGCCACATCGCCGGCGGCGCGCTCGCGCCGCTGGGGCGGTCGTCGCGCACGTACGTCCACAGCCGTCCGGTCTTGGTTGTGCCACGTCCCGGTTGCAGCACATCCACCGGCGTGTCGTCGGCGTGCAGCTTCTCGGCGGCCATCACGTACCGGCCCAGCGCCTGCTCCAGCGGTGCGAGCAGTCTCGCAGCAGAGCCCACCCAGTCGGCCAGCGTCGAGCGCTCCAGCTCCACGCCCTGACGGGCGTAGATGCCAGACTGGCGATACAGCGGCAGATGATCGGCGTACTTCGACACCAGCACATGCGCCAGCAGCCCCGGTCCCGCCAGGCCGCGCGCAATCGGCCGGCTGGGCGCCGGCGTCTGCACGATCCGGTCGCAGCAGGTGCATGCCATGCGCGGGCGCACATGCCGAATCACCTTGAAGCTGGCCGGCACGTACTCCAGCATCTCGGCAACGTCTTCGCCGATTGCCTTCATGGGGTTGCCGCACTCGGGGCAGCCCGGCTGCGGCTCATGACGCACCGTCTCGCGCGGCAGGTGCTCGGGCAGCGGCCGACGCACCGGCACACGCTGCTCGGCATTCGCCTGGACCACGGCTTCGGGCTGCGTGCAGGCCTGTTCCTGCTCGAGGTCTTCGAGGATCAGCTCGAGCTGCTCGATCTGCGCGTTGAGCTTTTCCGAACTGCGCCCGAACTGCATGCGCTTGAGCTTCGCGATCTGCAGCCTCAGGTGCTCGATCAGCGTCAGGTGCGCGCGCTCGTTGTGCCGCGCCATCTCCAGCTGCGCATCGCGCTCGAGCAGCATGCGCTTGAGCGTTTCGATGTCGTCGGGCAGTTGATTCAGAGCGATGGGCACGCCCACGATTTTACGTTCGGCATACGCGCATACGCGAGCACCATCGTCCCGAGATCCGCGCTATACGGCCATCTCCGGCTGCCAGGTCCGGGCGGGGCGTCGCCAATCGATGCCCTCGAGCAGCATCGACAACTGTGCCGGACTCAGGTGCACCGCGCCGCTGTCGGCCTGCGGCCAGATGAAGTGGCCGCGCTCCAGTCGCTTGATGTACAGGTTCATGCCATCGCTGCTCCACCACAGCAGCTTCACCTGGTCGCCACGGCGGCCGCGGAACACGAACACGTGCCCCGCGAACGGATCCTTGCTCAGCACCACCTGCACCAGCGCGGCCAGGCCATCCATGCCTTTGCGCATGTCGGTGACGCCCGCTGCGATCCACACCCGCGTGCCCGTGGGCAGCGCGATCATCGCAGCGCGCGCACGACCGCGTCGATCTGCTGCGCCGAAGCCCTCGCACCGATGACGATCACGGCCTCGCCGATGCGGATCTCGATGCATGCTGCGCACTGTGCCGCCGTGTCCTCCGGCTTCGCTGCACTCAGCACCACGGGCAGCAGCGGCGCGAGGCTGCGCGACTCCTTGTGCGTGCGCTCGATCCACTTGCGCACCATGTTCGGGTTCAGGCCGTGCTCGACCGCGATGCCCGAAACCGACGCGCCCGGCTGCAAACAGCGTGCGACGATCTCGCCTTTGAACTGGCTCATGTACCAGCGCCGGCCCGCCGCATCGATCTTCGCCACGCCCGCATGCCCGGGATTGCCGTCTCTTGCCAAAATTGGTGTCCGCCATCGAAGTGGTGGACGCCACCTTAGGCGTCGCGGCTGGGCGATTCAAGATGGTGATGAGCGGACGGTTACGGATCGAGCGTCGTCTCCGTGAGTCTGTCAGCGAGACCGCGACCGCGCATCGACTTGCGCCTGAAATCGATTCCAACGCGCTGGCGCGAAGAATTCAGCGCCTGGAACAGGGCAAGCGCCCGGACCTGGCACTGGCGACGTGTACGCGATCTGACCCGCGACGCTTCACGCTTCCCAAGGCAGCGTCAATGACGGACTTCGTCGTGGACGCTCGGTGGGTCGGGGAGCATTGTCGTGCGCGTCCGAACGAACACGCACATTTATTCCATGCTCGAATTGCCCAATCGCCGACCGATCGAGCCCATTGCCCTGACAGCGTGGAGCATCCGCGAAACGCTCCAGACGCGCACACGGCATTTCGT
>JAKJFB010000494.1 GCA_022705125.1 Pseudomonadota bacterium | reverse complement strand
TTCCCATGCGCGTATGGTTTCGTTATCCGCTGCTCGTCGCGGCGGCCGTGGTCCTGCTGGCGCAGCCTGCGCTCGCCGGCAAGGTGCTCGATCGCGTGGTCAGGACCGATACACTGCGCGTCGGCATGTCGGGCGACCAGCCGCCGCTGAACGTGATCGCGCGCGACGGCGCCACGATCGGCCTGGAGGCCGATCTCGCCAGGCTGATCGCCTTCGGCATGGGGGTCGAGTTGCAGATCGTGAACATGCCGTTCGCGGAACTGGAGCCGGCGCTGAAGAAAGGCAAGATCGACATGATCATGTCCGGGATGTCGATAACCCCGGAACGCGCGCGCAGCATGGCGTTCATCGGGCCCTACATGATGTCGGGCAAGTCGCTGGTAACCCGCGCCGGGCTGCTGGAGGAAGCCGACGAGACCGGGGACATCGACAGCCCGGCCGTCAGCATTGCCGTGCTCGGCAGGTCCACCAGCGAAAGCTTCGTGCGCGAGTACGCGCCCAGGGCCAAGGTCGTGGCCGTTGCCAATTACGAGGAGGGTGTGCGCAAGCTGCTCGACGGCGAGGTGGCCGCGATGGTGGCAGACATGCCGGCGTGCGCGTTCGCGCTGCTGCGTCACCCCGACGCCGGGCTGATCGCGCTGGATGAACCGCTGCAGATCGAGCCGATCGGCATCGCGGTCGACGCGCGCGACGCCGAGTTCCGCAACCTGCTGCAGAACTACGTCGACGTCGTGCGCGATTCCGAACTGGGCGCGGGCCTGAGCGAGAAGTGGTTCGACGAGGACGAATGGCTGTCGCTGCTGCCCTGAGGCGCTCGGGCGCAACGCCGCCGCTCGCGCGCGCTACTTCTCCATCTGTGCCAGCAGCGTCTGCACGGCCAGCTTCAGCTTCGCGCCGCGCGGGTAGCCGACGTAGGCGGTGAGGAAGGTCACGATTTCGTGGAGCTGCTTGCGGTCGAGCTCGCCGCGCTTCAGTGCCGAGCGCGCCTGGATCGTGAAGGTCATGTCCTCGCCGAGTGCTGCGATCGCGCCGAGCAGCAGCAGGCGGCGGTCGCGGATGCCGAGCGTCTCGTCGGCCCACAGCTGGCCGAACACCGTGTCGAGCATGTAGTCGAAGAAGCGGTCCTCACCGGGCGCGGGCGGCTGCGGGAGGTCGTTGCAGTAGACCTCGTTGAACATCTCGATGCCTTTCTCGCGGTGCTCGTTCGCCATGTCTCTCTCCTGCGGTTCTCGTGGTGGTGAAAAGGGATCAGTCGGGGATTTCTTCGACGCTGATGGTCCGGTTGGGACAGTAGCGCACGGCATCCATCACCTTTTCCCGCAGGTCCTCCGGCGGGAATTCGAGTATCACCTCCACCTTGGGGTAGTGGCTGTCGGTCTCGTTGACGCGAAACACCTCGGGTGCCTCCTGCATGCAGACGGCGTGGCCCTGGCACAGCGCGAGATCGACCTTGACGCGCAACTTGCCCATGATCCGTTCCTCCTCGGGTGCGGCCGCGATAAAACAATTCGGCGCAAAGGTTTTCAGTCTACGCCGGCGCCCGCTGCCCGGCAACAAAATAAAAACATTGCTAGTCAATTGTTTCCTGATATGATGCCTGCACGTCCGGCGTTCCACCATCCAGAACCGAGGCCCAGACCATGGCATACCGCCCGCAGCGCATGAAGTTCGGCGCCTTCTTCGCGCCATTCCACAACGACCGCACCAATCCCACCCTGGCGCTCGAGTCCGACATGGACCTGATCGCCTGCCTGGACAAGCTCTCCTTCGACGAGGCCTGGATCGGCGAGCACCACTCGGGCGCCTACGAGTGCATCGCCTCGCCCGAGATCATGATCGCCGCGGTTGCCGAGCGCACCAGGCACATCCGTCTCGGCACCGGGGTGAGCTCGCTCGCCTACCACCACCCGCTGATACTCGCGGATCGCATCGCGCAGCTCGACCACCAGACGCGCGGGCGCGTGATGTTCGGCGTGGGTCCCGGGCAGCTGATCGCCGACGCCTACATGATGGGCGTGAACCCGGCGGACCTGCGCCGGCGCATGAACGAGTCGCTGGCCGCGCTGGTGAAGCTGCTGCACGGCGAGACCGTGAACATGCAGACCGACTGGTTCACGCTGCGCGAGGCGCGCATGCACATCCTGCCGTACCAGAGCCCGACCGTGGAGATGGCGGTGGCTTCGGCGATATCGCCCACCGGCGCGCGCGCGGCGGGAGAGTTCGGCATCGGCATGCTCTCGGTGGCGGCGTCCAGCCCGGAAGGCTTCAAGGCGCTGGCCAACAGCTGGCAGGTCTGCGAGGAGAAGGCGGCCGAGCACGGCCGCACCGTGAGTCGCGACAACTGGCGCGTGGTGTTCCCGCTGCACATCGCGGAAACCCGCGAGCAGGCGCGCAAGGATCTCGAGTACGGCCTGATGGACATGTTCAACTACTTTCACAAGTTCGGCGGCGACCTGTTCCCGACGGTGAAGTCGCTCGACGAGGCGATCGACATCTGGACCACGGGCGGGCTCGGCGCCTTTGGCGTGGGCCTGGTGGGCACGCCGGACGACCTGGTCGCGCACATCGAGAAGCTGCAGGA
>JAKJFB010000493.1 GCA_022705125.1 Pseudomonadota bacterium | reverse complement strand
GACGCAAGGATCAATGGAGACTGTCGCCCAGGTTGGCAGCGCGCAGGCAGGCGTGGATCGCGCGGCCTTGCTGCGCGCGCTCCGGGCTTTGCTGCCGCAGGCCTCGGTGCTGGCGCGTGACGAGGAGCTGGCGCCCTACGAGTGCGATGGCCTGTCCGCCTACCGCCGCCGCCCGCTCGTGGTCGTGTTGCCCGATACCATCGAGCAGGTGCAGGCGGTGCTGCGGCTGTGCAGCGCGCGCGGGGTTGCGGTGGTGGCGCGCGGCGCCGGCACCGGGCTCTCCGGCGGCGCGACACCGGTCGAGCATGGCGTCGTGCTGTCGCTGGCGAAGTTCATGCGCATCCTCGACATCGACCCGCTGGCGCGCACCGCGCGCGTGCAGCCGGGCGTGCGCAACCTCGCGATCTCGCAGGCGGTGGAGCACCTGGGGCTGTACTACGCGCCCGATCCCTCGTCGCAGATCGCCTGCACCATCGGCGGCAACGTGGCCGAGAATTCCGGTGGCGTGCATTGCCTGAAGTACGGGCTCACGGTGCACAACGTCCTCGCGCTCGAGATCGTCACCATGGACGGTGAGCGCCTCGGCATTGGCGGCGCCAGCCTCGATGCGCCGGGTTACGACCTGCTGGCGCTGCTGAGCGGCTCCGAGGGAATGCTCGGGGTCATCGTCGAGGTGACGGTGCGCCTGCTGGCCAGGCCCGCGTGCGCCAGCCTGCTGCTCGCCGCCTTCGACGACGTCGAGCGCGCGGGTAGCGCGGTCGCCGCGATCATCGCCGCGGGCATCGTGCCCGGCGGGCTCGAGATGATGGACAACCCGGCGCTGCGCGCGGCCGAGGGCTTCGTGCACGCGGGCTACCCGGTGGAGGCCGCCGCGCTGCTGCTGTGCGAGCTCGACGGCACGGCGGAGGAGGTCGCGGAGCAGTCGCGCCGCGTCGAAGAACTGCTGCGCGACAGTGGCGCGCAGCAGGTGCGCGTGGCGCGCGACGAGCGCGAGCGCGCGCTGCTGTGGTCGGGGCGCAAGGCGGCGTTCCCCGCGGTGGGGCGGCTGTCGCCCGACTACTACTGCATGGACGGCACCATTCCGCGTGCGCAGCTCGGACACGTGCTGCGCCGCATCAATGAACTGTCGGCGCAGCACGGGCTCGCGGTGGCGAACGTGTTCCATGCCGGCGACGGCAACCTGCATCCGCTGATCCTCTACGACGCCGCGCAGCCCGGCGAACTGCAGCGCGCGGAGGCGTTCGGGGCGCGCATTCTCGAGCTCTGCGTGGAGTGCGGTGGCACCATCACCGGCGAGCATGGCGTGGGTGTCGAGAAGATCGACCAGATGTGCGTGCAGTTCCGGGCGCCCGAACTGGCGCAGTTCCACGCCGTGAAGGCCGCCTTCGATCCCGCCGGCCTGCTGAACCCGGGCAAGGCGGTGCCCACGCTGGCGCGCTGCGCGGAGTTCGGTCGCATGCACGTGCACCGCGGCGCTCTCGCGCACCCCGAGCTGGAGCGCTTTTGAGCATGGGCGCCGATCGCGACTGCAGCGCGGAGATCGCGGCCTGCGTCGCGGCTGCCTGCGGCGAACGCACCGCGCTCGCGATCCGCGCCGGCGGCACGCGCGATTTCTACGGTCGTGCGGTGGACGGTGAAATCCTGGACGTGGCCGCGCACCGCGGCGTCGTCGCGTGGGAACCCGCGGAACTGGTGCTCACGGCGCGCGCCGGCACGCCGCTCGCCGGGATCGAGGCATTGCTCGAGAGCGAGGGACAGATGCTCGCCTTCGAGCCGCCGCGTTTCGGGGCGGCGTCCACGCTGGGCGGCGCGATCGCCGCCGCGATGTCCGGCCCGCGGCGCCCCTATGCCGGTGCGGCGCGCGACTTCGTGCTCGGCGTCAAGCTGCTCGACGGCCGGGGCGAGGTGCTGCGCTTCGGCGGCCAGGTCATGAAGAACGTGGCCGGCTACGATGTGTCGCGCCTGATGTGCGGTGCCTTCGGCACGCTGGGCGTGCTGCTGGATATTTCGCTGAAGGTGCTGCCGGTGCCGCCGTGCGAGATCACCGTCGAGCACGCCTGCGACGCCGCGCAGGCGATCGTGACGATGAACCGCACGGCCGGCAGCCCGTTGCCACTGTCGGCCTCGAGTCACGACGGCGAGCGGCTGCGGCTGCGCCTGAGCGGTGCGGAAAGTGCGGTAAGAGCGGCCGCCGCCACGCTGGGCGGTGACATCGTCGACGATGCCGCGGCGTACTGGAAGGCCGTGCGCGACCACACGCTGGAGTTCTTCCGCGCGCCCGGTGCGGTGTGGCGGCTGTCGCTGCCCCCGGCCACGCCGCCGCTCGCCCTCGGCGGCGAGCAGTTCATCGAGTGGGGTGGCGCCCTGCGCTGGCTGCGCACCACGCGCGATGCAGCGGCGGTGCGCGCGGCTGTCAGCGCCACGGGTGGGCACGCGACGCTGTATCGCGGCGGCGATGCGGCGAGCGCGGAAGTCTTTCATCCTCTCGCGCCCGGCGTGGAGCAGCTGCACCGGCGCCTGAAACAGGCCTTCGACCCCGAAGGAATCCTCAACCCGGGCCGCATGTACCCGTGGCTGTGACGAGGCGCTGAGACACGA
>JAKJFB010000492.1 GCA_022705125.1 Pseudomonadota bacterium | reverse complement strand
GATGCGGGAGGGGCCGGCCATGGCGAGCGCGCATGAACTGGCGCGCGGCCGCGAACGGCTGCGCGCGCTGATCGAGTTCGCGCTGGGCGAAGGCTGGCGCGTGGTTCGCACGTCCGGCGGGCACCTGAAATTCACGAAGCAAGGCTGCGCGTCGATCTACACCAGCTCGACGGCGAGCGACCACCGTGCCGACCGCAATGCCCGCGCACAGCTTCGCCGCGCCGACCGGCAAGCGCAGGAGAATGGCCGTGGCTGAGCTGACGCCGCAGGACATGGCTGCCAAGCTGCTGGCCACCGGCTTCGAGCGCAGCGGCCCTTCGGCCGCGACCTTGAGCGACCCCATCGCCGACACGCCGATGGTGGTGACGCTGGACCAGTTGCGGCCCTACGACCACGACCCGCGCGTGACGCGCAACCCGGCCTATGCGGAGATCAAGGCGTCCATCCGCGAACGCGGGCTGGACGCGCCCCCCGCGATCACGCGCAGGCCGGGCGAGGCGCACTACATCATTCGCAACGGCGGCAACACGCGGCTGGCGATCCTGCGCGAGTTGTGGAGCGAGACCAAGGAGGAACGCTTCTTCCGCATTGCGTGCCTGTTCCGCCCGTGGCCGGCGCGCGGCGAAATCGTGGCGCTGACCGGGCATCTGGCCGAGAACGAGCTGCGCGGCGGCCTGACCTTCATCGAGCGGGCCTTGGGCATCGAGAAGGCGCGCGAGTTCTACGAGCAGGAAAGCGGCCAGGCGCTGTCGCAGAGCGAACTCGCGCGGCGACTGACTGCCGACGGCTATCCGGTGCCGCAGTCACACATCAGCCGCATGAACGATGCGGTGCGCTATCTGCTGCCGGCGATCCCGACGCTGTTGTACGGCGGATTGGGCCGGCATCAGGTGGACCGGCTCGCGGTGCTGCGCAAGGCGTGCGAGCGCACCTGGGAGCGGCGTGCGCTGGGCCGGCCGCTGACCGTGGACTTCGCTTCGCTGTTTCAGGAGGTGCTGTCGCAGTTCGACACGCAGGCCGACGAGTTCGCCCCCCAGCGCGTGCAGGATGAGCTGGTCGGCCAGATGGCCGAGCTGCTGGAGGCGGACTACGACACGCTGGCGCTGGAGATCAACGACAGCGAAAGCCGCCAGCGTGCGCTGACCAGCGAACCGGCGGCACCGACGCCACCGGCAGCGCCTGTCGTGCCTGCTGGTCCTCCCCCGCCGGTCTCCGCGCCTCGGCAGCCACCCGCCTCGTCTGTGCCGCGCGACACCACGCCGGTCGCGCCTTCGGCGCCAGCAGCGACACCGCTTGCATCGCCCGAAGCGCCGGAGGACCAGCACGGGCAACGCGACGAGCGCCTGCAAGGGCACATCGTGACACCGGCACCGACCACCGAGCGCCTGCAGTCCATCCAGCGGATGGTCGCGGACCAGCTCGGCGACAAGCTGCCCGACTTCGAGGCCGATGCGCTGCGTGCGATCCCCGTGCAGGTCGGCGGGCTCTATCCCATCTCGGACGTCTGGTACGTCGAGCCGGGGCTGGACGTGCCGGATCGCCTGCGCGTGCACATCGCGCAGTTCGCGCGCGAGATCGGCGAGGAAGCGGCGGTCGCCGACCACATTGAGGCCAGCGTCGGCGGCATCGGCTTCGTCTGCGTGGCACCGGCCGTGGGCCAGGCGAAGGCGCTGCCGGCGTTCGCGCGGGCGGTGCTGACCCTGCTGCATGTGCTGAGTGCGGCTCCGCCCTCCGCGAATGGATTGGACCGCGCGCGGCTGGCCGACGAGCTGGCGGCGCTGCTGCATGGCCACGGCGGCTCGGCCACACGCCTGAGCGATGCTGCGCTGGTGAAGCTGTTCCGTTTGCTGCGCCTGGCGCGCCGGCTGCTGGATCTGGAAGCCGGCGTAGCGAGCCAGGATTCCTGAGCGCAGGAGGCTCCCGCATGTCGGCACCGCACCCACTCAACCAGGCCGTGATCGCCCAGGCCCTGCATGACCTGCGCAACGGGCAGTTGCGCCGCTGCAAGGCGATGGGCTTCGGCGAGGAGGAGCTGGATGCGCTGAAGCACCCCGAACTCGTGAGCATGCTGGTGAATGCCACGGTGTCGTGGTGTTCGGTGTCAGTGAACCGGGAAGTGTTGAAGCGGCTGCTGAGCCAGGTGCACGACGTGGAGCGGGAGATCGCCACGGTGGACCGCATGCTGCGCCTGGGGGCGAGCACGGAGATGGTCAGCAAGTTCTACGGCCTCACGCATCAGGAAGTGGCGCTGCGCCGCGACATCCTCGGGCTGCCCAAGCGCAAGGGCCGGCATCCGGTGCTCGACGAGGCGCAGGACGTGGCCCTGTGGGAACGCTGGAAGGCCGGCATCACGGAGCGGCACATCGCACTGAACGACGACATGGCGATGCTGGCGCTGACCATGGACCTGGCCGAGGCCATGACCCTGCCCATGTCGGTGATCTGGTCGGCGATACGGAACTGGGTCGACCAGGGGCTGGTGTAGGTCATGACGACGGGCGACGCTCCACGGCGTGATGGCCCGGTTGCGCTGTCGGCGTTGTTCGACGAGGCGCTGCGGCACCTTGAGCCGAAGGAACCGGCGCAGGGCACGGCGCCG
>JAKJFB010000491.1:2345-2601 GCA_022705125.1 Pseudomonadota bacterium | reverse complement strand
TCTCACGGGGTACTGCGGGAACTCGCGGATCACGTTCTCGGGCGGGTGGAAGAGGATGCCGCCGTGGGCTTCGCCGAGCATCGCGGTGTCGTTGTAGGAGTCGCCCGCGGCGGCCACCTTGAAGTTGAGCTCCTTGAAGCGCTTGACCGCCTCGCGCTTCTGGTCGGGCATGCGCAGCTTGTAGCCCACGATCCGGTCGTTCTCCACCACCAGCCGGTGACAGAAGAGCGTCGGCCACCCGAGCTGTTTCAGCAGC
>JAKJFB010000491.1:0-2300 GCA_022705125.1 Pseudomonadota bacterium | reverse complement strand
ACCTGGTAAGTGTCGCGCAACTCGTCGAGGAACTCGCGCGCGCCCGGCATCGGCCCCATGCTGGCGATCACGTCCTGGATGTCGGGCAGGCCGAGCTTCTTCTGCGCGAGGATGTCCAGGCGGTACCTCATCAGGGTGTCGTAGTTCGGCTCGTCGCGGGTGGTGCGGCGCAGCTCGGGGATGCCGGTACGCTCGGCGAATTCGATCCAGATTTCGGGGACGAGCACACCTTCGAGGTCGAGACAGACGATACGCACCGCGGACTCCTGAGGGCAGTTTGTCGGAAAGACCAGGATTCTAGCAGGGCGGCGCATCCATACCCCGTTGGCAGACACGTCGCAGGGCGGGACGGCCCATTTGCATCGTCCTGCGTGGCGTATTTCTCGATCCGGGCCACGCAAGCGCGTTTCCCGCTCCAGCGCATCGCCGATAATGTCGCATCACATCCGCTGACCGACCATGATCAAGCTCATCCCCATCGAAAAACTCCAGCCGGGGATGTACGTCCACGACCTGAACTGCAGCTGGATGGAGCACAACTTCGTTCGCAGCCGCTTCGCCGTCAAGGACGAAGCGGTCGTGCGGAAAGTGCGTGCGATCGGCACGCACGAGATCTACATCGACACCGCGCGCGGTCTCGACCTCCCCGAAGCACCGACCCGGGAAGAAATCGAGCACGAGGTCGACGAGAAGATCGACGCCATCGCCGCAGAGGCCGCCCCGCGCATTGCAGCGCAGGAGGTGGCGTGCGAGATCGAGCGCGCGCGCGCGCTGCACCGCGAGGCCAATCTCATCGTCCGCGACATGATGGCCGACGTGCGCCTGGGCAAACAGATCGAGATGGAGCTGATCGAGCCGCTCGTCGAACGCATCGTCGACTCGATCTTCACCCAGCAGGACGCGCTGATCCCGCTCGCCCGGCTCAAGCAGCACGACGCCTACACCTTCCAGCACTCGGTGTCGGTCTGCGCGCTGATGACCACGTTCGCCCGCAACCTGCAGCTGCCCCGCCCGGTCATCCACGAAATTGCGGTGGGCAGCCCTGCTGCACGACGTCGGCAAGGCCAGCGTCCCCGACGCGATCCTGAACAAGCCGGCCAAGCTCACCGACGCCGAGTTCGCGAAGATGAAGAACCATGTCGTGCAGAGCAAGATCATCCTGCAGGCCACACCCGGCATCAGCGCCATCGCGCTCGACGTCGCCGCCCAGCACCACGAGCGCTTCGACGGTACCGGCTACCCGAACAAGCTCGCGGGGGACGCGATCAGCCTTTATGGCCAGATGGGCGCCATCGTGGATGTCTACGACGCCATTACGTCCAACCGCGTCTATCACAAGGGCATGCCGCCGACCGAGGCGCTCCGCAAGCTGCTGGACTGGAGCAAGTTCCACTTCAAGCCCGAACTCGTGCACGCCTTCATCCGCGCGGTCGGGATCTATCCGGCCGGTTCGCTGGTGCGGCTCGAAAGCAAGCGCCTTGCGGTCGTGCAGGCGCAGAACCCCGACAAACTGATCGCGCCGAAGGTGACGGTGATGTTTCACACCGATGGCTACGCACTGACACCGCAAGACCTCGACCTGCGCCACGCGCAGGACCGCATCGTCGGCCATGAGGACTTCGCCACCTGGAAGCTGAACCCGGCGCACTGGTTACCGAAGTAGGCCTGCACGCTCGACGTCCTGCGCAGGAGCGCCGCCCGGCGCGAAGGGGGTTCGGCCCCCTCAATCCGCCGGGATCGCTTCCAGCGCCTCGTGCAGCTCCAGCCAGCGCAGCTCGGCCTCCTCGATGCGCTCGGCGAGCTCGGCCTGACGCTTGTTGAGCGCCGGCACCTCGCCCGCCTGCGGGCCGGTGTACAGCGCCGGATCGGCGAGCTTCGCGTCGAGCTCGGCCTTCTCCTTGTTCCACGCCGCCATGCGCTTGTCGATCTGCTCGAGCTCCTTCACCAGCGGCCGACGCGCCACCAGGCGCGCCTGGCGGTCGGCGGCGGCCTGGGCGCGGTCGGCCTTGCGCGCGGCCTTGTCGGCAGCCTGGTCGGGGCAGGCAGCGGCCGCGGCAACTTCGGCGCGGCGGCGAGCCAGTCGCGGTAGTCGTCGAGGTCGCCGTCGAAGGGCTGGATGCGGCCGCCATCGACCAGCACGAAACGATCGCAGGTGGCGCGCAGCAGCGCGCGGTCGTGCGACACCAGCACCATCGCGCCCTCGTAGTCCTGCAGCGCCATGGTCAGCGCGTGGCGCATCTCGAGATCGAGGTGGTTGGTGGGCTCGTCGAGCAGCAGCAGGTTGGGGCGCTGCCAGATCA
>JAKJFB010000490.1 GCA_022705125.1 Pseudomonadota bacterium | reverse complement strand
CCGCGCAGCACCTCGTAGTCGAAGCTGAGCACGCCGGTGGCGTCGAAATGCGCGAAGGCCAGCCCGAGGATCGACAGCAGCATCACCAGGCCCGAGGCCTGTGTATAAATGAAGAACTTGGTGGCCGCCGAGATACGCGACTTGCTGCTCGCGGCGCGGTGTCCCCACAGCGCGATCAGGAAGTACATCGGCACCAGCATCATTTCCCAGAACAGGAAGAACAGGAACAGGTCGAGCGCAAGGAAGACCCCGACCACGCCGCCGATGATCCACAGCAGGTTCAGGTGGAAGAAGCCGGTGCGGCGCTGGATCTCGCGCCAGGAGCACAGCACCGACAGGATGCCGAGGAAGCCGGTGAGCACGACGAGGGCGAGCGAGAGGCCGTCGACGCCGAGGTGGATGCTGATGCCAAGGCTCGGAATCCACGGCATCACGAATTCCATCTGCCACTGCGGCACCTCGTGGATGCCGTAGGCGAGGCTGTAGTCGCCGGTTGCCCAGAGCTCGAGCGACAGCGCGAAGACCGCGGTCATCGAACCGAGCGCGATCCAGCGCGGCAGGTTGCCGAAGCGATCGGTCTGCCAGCACAGCAGGCCGCCTACGATCGGGATGAGTATCAGCCAGGCGAGCAGCATGGGCCGAGCGTTTCCTTAGACGAGGTTGATCACGACGAAGCCCAGCACCAGCACCGCGCCGAGGGCAATCGATGCCACGTACCAGCGCAGCCTGCCGGTCTGCGGCAGCACCGCCAGGCGGTTCAGCGCGCGCACCCCGACCGGCAGCAGGCCGATCGTGCCGTCGAGCGCGTCGCGGCGCCCGGAACGGGCAATGAACAGGAATGGGCGCACGAACAGCGCGTTGTACAGCGCGTCGAAACCGAAGGCGTTCAGCCACCAGTTGCCGACGAAGCGTCCTGCGCCGCTGTTCGCGAGCCCGGTGACCAGGGTGCGCTTGCCGAGGAACAGCACTGCCGCGAGCGCGATACCGGCAATGCCGACGCCGGCCGAGAGGATCTCCACGAAGTGGCGCTCGCCTTCCGCGGCCTGTCCCTTGAGCACCGGCAGGACCTCGGCGAGCGGCGGGTGGATCATCGCGCCGAGTCCGGTGGACAGCACGAGCAGCGCGATCAGCGGCACGCTATAGGCAAGACCGCGGCCCGCGTGTGCCTCGGTGTGCTGCTCGCCGTGGAACACGGTGAAGATCAGGCGGAAGGTGTAGAGCGAGGTCAGGAACGCGCCTGTCACCCCGGCCAGGAACAGGAACTGGTGTCCGGTGGTGTACTCGGCCCAGAGGATCTCGTCCTTCGAGAAAAAGCCCGCGGTCACGAAGGGCAGGGCGCACAGCGCGCCGCCGCCCACGAGGAAGCTCGCGTATTCGAGCGGCAAACGCTTGCGCAGGCCGCCCATGCGGAAGATGTTCTGCTCGTGGTGGCAGGCGACGATCACGGCGCCGGCGGCGAGGAACAACAGCGCCTTGAAGAAGGCGTGCGTCATCAGGTGGAAGATCGCGGCGGAATACGCGCCGGCGCCGAGCGCGAGGAACATGTAGCCGATCTGGCTCATCGTCGAGTAGGCCAGCACGCGCTTGATGTCGGTCTGCACCAGCGCGCAGAGTCCGGCGATCAGCAGCGTCACGGCGCCCACCGCGCCGACCAGTTCCAGCACGTCCGGGGCGAGCTCGAACAGGCCGTGGGTGCGCGCGATCAGGTACACGCCCGCGGTCACCATGGTGGCGGCGTGGATCAGCGCCGAGACCGGCGTGGGGCCGGCCATCGCGTCGGCGAGCCAGGTCTGCAGCGGCAGCTGTGCCGACTTGCCGACGGCGCCGCCGAGCAGCATCAGCGTGGCCGTGACGATCAGCGGGTCGCCGCTGGCGAAGCGCGCGGGCGCGCGCGCGAGCAGTTCCTGGATGTCGAGGGTGCCGAGCTGCGACAGCAACATGAACAGGCCGATGGCCATGAACACATCGCCCACGCGCGTGACCAGGAAGGCCTTGATCGCGGCGTTGCCGTTGGCGACGGTGCGGTAGTAGAAGCCGATCAGCAGGTAGGAGCAGATGCCCACGCCTTCCCAGCCGAGGTAGAGGAATGCGAGGTTGTCGGCCAGCACCAGCATCACCATGCTGGCGACGAACAGGTTCATGTACGCGAAGAAGCGCGAGTAGCCCTCCTCGCCGCGCATGTACCAGGAGGCGAACACGTGGATCAGGAAGCCGACCCCGGTGACCACGCCGAGCATCGTGAGCGAGAGCCCGTCGAGGTAAAGGGCGATGCGCGGCGCGAAGTCGCCGATATGCATCCACGTCCACAGCACCTGCGTGACCGGGGCGCTGAACTGCGTGGCCGCCAGTGCCGTGACCAGCGTGCTCACGCCGACCGAGCCCGCGCCGATGATGGCCGCGGCGTTCTCGCCGAGGCGCCCGCGCGAGAAGGCGAGCAGCAGGAAGCCGGCGAGCGGCGCGAGGAAAGTGAGGTAGAGGAAGCTCATCCGCGCATCTCGCTGGCGATGTCGATATCGAGGGTATGGAAGCGGCGATAGAGCTGCAGCAGCAGCGCAAGCCCGATCGAGGCTTCGGCGGCCGCCAGCGTCAGCACCATGATGAAC
>JAKJFB010000048.1 GCA_022705125.1 Pseudomonadota bacterium | reverse complement strand
CGCATCCACCTGCCGGCAGACACCGAGGAGTACGTGGTACGCCACAAGTTCCGCCAGCCGGTGGATCACGGCGAAGTGTCACGCGCCTGGAGCGAGCATGGCTACAGTTGCCAGAGCTGCACCGCTGCTGCGGACCCGGACTGGCGCGACGCGGCGCCCGGCAGCGACGAGGTGCTCGTGGTCGTCGAGGGCTGCCTGGAGGTGGAAATGCACGGCGTGCGTTACGCCCTGAACCCGGGCGATGAAATGTTCATCCCGCGCGCGGCGCCATACCGCTTACGCAATGCCTGCGCGCGGGAAACGCGCTGGTTTCATGGTCACGATTGAGCGGCCGGGGCCTTATCGCGGAGATTCGACGCGCCCCGCGGCGGGCCGCGCGAGGTAAAAAACCACGGCGTCGTGCACCTGCACGGCGCTGTCCTCGCTCTGGCGGAGCAGGCGCAGGAATTTCTCCGCAATCGATGCCTCTTCGCGCAGCGACTGCGCCCGCGACTCGAGGTATATGCCCCGCGCCTTGTCTTCGTCGCCCGCGCACTGGACCACCGCGCTGGCCCAGAGCTCGGCGCGAACCGCGCCGAGCGCCAGTTCCTTGTGCGCAATCCAGTGCAGGTATTCGCCAAACAGGCGATGATCGGTGTCATTCGTGGGCATCGGTCGGTCTCCCGGGTCCGTTCGCGGCCCCAGTCGAATTAGCGAGTCATTGCACCAGTCTCGATCGACCTCGGGGTCGGCGGCGACGCGCTCTTGATACCAGATGGGTGCGTGCCCGTCATGACCCAAACAGGCCACAAACGCGGCGGTGACGGGCAATCGACGTCAATGACGGGGTGGTGGCGGGTCCGGCGTGGCCGGACCCTCATCGTGCAGGTCGGCATTCATGCCGACGCACGATCCAATGCCGGTCTACGGCTTGTCCGCGCTCACGGCCCACATCGCGTAGTAGGAATGTGCGCCGCCGAAGGCGTGGCCTATGGCGAGCCGCGCGCCGTCGACCTGGTGCTCGCCAGCCGTGCCCCGAACTTGGTTGGCCGCCTCGAGGCAACGGATGAGGCCGGAGGCACCGATGGGGTTCGACGACAGCACGCCGCCCGACATGTTGACCGGGAAGTCACCACCCAGCTCGGTGGCACCGGAGTCGGTCATCTTCCAGCCTTCGTTGAACGGGGCGATGAGATGACCCTCGAGCCACATGGGCTCGTACCAGGAGAACGGCACGTAGATCTCGGCGCAGTCGATCTGCTTGCGCGGGTTGGTGATGCCGGACTTGGCATAGACATCCCTGGCGCAGGCGATCAGCGACTGCGGGTGCACGTTGTCCTTGCCCGCGTACATGGTGCCGTCGGAACGCGTGGAGGAACCGAGGATCCACGCGGGCTTGTTCGGCGCGCGCAGCGCGAGCTGCTCGTTGGCGATGACCAGCGCGCAGGCGCCGTCCGAGGAGGGACAGCTTTCGAGGAATCGCACGGGCTCCCACAGCATGGGCGACTGCTGCACCATCGCGAGATCGATGTTCGGTATCTGCAGGTGCGCGTAGGGGTTCCTGCAGGCGTTCAGGCGATCCTTGACCGCCACCATGCAGCCGATGTAATCGGGCGCGCCGTATTTCTCCTTGTACTGGCGCATGTAGGGCGCGAAGAAGCCGCCGGCGCCGGCATTCACGTGCGGAACGAAGGGCATGCGCGGCGACAGCGCCCAGGTCGCGTTCGATTCCGACTGCTTCTCGAAGGTCACGGTGAGCACGCGGTTGTACACGCCGCTCTGGACGTAGTTCGCCGCGAGGATCGCGGTGGATCCACCGACGCTGCCCGCGGTATGCACGCGGATGACCGGCTTGCCGTTGCCGCCCAGCGCATCCGTGAGGTACAGCTCGGGCATCATCACGCCCTCGAACATATCCGGCGCCTTGCCGAGCACCAGCGCGTCGATGTCCTTCCACTCGCAGCCGGCATCGGCCAGCGCGCGCTCCGCGGCCTGGCGCACCAGCCCCGCCATCGAAACGTCCTTGTGCTTGGATTTGTGCTTGGTCTGGCCAACGCCGACCACTGCTGCGAGATTCGCCATGATTCAGGCCTCCAGTACCGCGACCAGGTTCTGCTGCAGGCACGGCCCCGAGGTGGCATGCGCCACGCCGCGATCGGCCTCGCCGTTGATGATGCGCTCGGCCACGAAGCCGATGCGGTCCAGCCCCGCCGCCATCATCGTGTTGCCGGCCAGCGCGCCGCCCGAGAGGTTCACGGGCACCGCGTCGGCCAGGCCGAGCTCGCGGCGCAGGATGATCTCCTGGTGGCTAAACGGCGCGTGCAGCTCCGCCAGGTCCACCTTGCCGCGCGCCACACCCGCCTTCTCGCCCGCGATCCGCGTCGAGGGCGAGCGCGTGAGGTCGCGCGCACCGAGGATGCCCGTCTCCATGCGATGGTCGATGCCGCGAACCCACGCCGGGCGCTTGCAGTAGCGCGTCGCCACGTCCGCGGAGGCGACGATCATCGCCGAGGCGCCGTCGGTGATCGGCGGGCAGTCGTGCCGCCTGAGCGGCGAGACGAAGCCCGGCTCCGCCAGCAGTTCCTCGATGCCGGGATTGCCCTTGAGTTGCGCGTTCGGATTGGCCCGCGCGTTGGCGCGGCTGCGCGCCACGACCTCGGCCATGTCGCGCTCGTTGATGGCGCCGCTGTCGAGCATCGCCCGCGCCTGCAGCGCCGCCAGGCTGATCGCATCGGGCCACAGCGGCACGTGGTAGTAAGGGTCCAGCTGCAGCGCCATCACCGTGCGCAGTTCGCCCGGCGAGGACTTGCCGAAGCCGTAGACCAGGCACAGATCCGCTTCGCCGGTCCAGATCTTGATCAATGCCTCGTAGACGGCCCATGCGGCGTCCATCTCGACGTGCGACTCCTTGATCGGCGGCACCGTCGCGAGCGCGGACAGGCCCTCGACGAATGCGAAGGCGGCGCCCTGCAGGTAGTCGCAGCTGCCCGAGCAGGTGAAGTCGATGTCCTGCTGGCCCACACCGACCTGTTCCATCACCCGGCGCACCACCGGCATGATCAGCTCGCTCTCGTTGGCCGCTCCCGCGTAGCGGTACTGCGGACCCTGTGCATAACCTATGATCGCTGCGTCACGCATGCTTCATGCTCCCTCGGCCGGCTTGAACCAGGCGATGTTCTCGAAGGTGTAGTCCCATTCCTCGCGCGGCCTCCAGACCGCCTGCACGCGCATGCCGACGTGCACCTGCTCGGTCGGGACCTCACTGACCAGGTGCAGGCAGGCCATGTCGGTGCCGTCGAGCAGTATGCTCGCCGCGATGAACGGCGGCTTGATCGGGTTGCCCGGGATCGGGATGTGCACGATGGTGAAGGCCTCGATCACGCCGGTGTCCTTCACCTCCACCTCTTCCTCGGTCGGAATACCGCAGCGCGAGCACGAGCCGCGCGGCGGCACGTACACGCTGGCGCAGCCCGGGCAGCGCTGCCCCATGATGCGCCCCTCGCGGATACTGGCGAGGAAGCGCGCCAGCGCGGCGCCGGCGGTGAATTCGTAGTTCAGGTAGATCGGCACCTCGATGCCGGTCACGGGCTCACGTGCGTCTGTCATCGTGGTTCTCCTCAGGCCGGCTCGAAGCAGGCGATGTCCGTGATCGAGCCGCGCCGCTCGGCGGCCCAGCGCGCCTTGACGCGCATGCCGGTGCGCATCGCCGATTCCTCGCCGGCATCGACCACGTGCAGCATCGGGACCGCGGTGCCGTCGAGCTTCACCAGCGCGAAGGCGAAGGGGCGCTGCAGCACGTGGTGCGAGGTCGGCTGCCTGACCCAGCACCAGGTGGTCACGATGCCCGTGTCGGCAACCGCAACGATGTCCGTCAGCGCTGCGCAGCTCACCGGATCGTATTCGGCCGGCGGCACGATCACGCCGCCGTCGGAGCCGCGCACGCCGGTGATGCGCCCTTCCCGCAACTCGGTGAGGAAGTGCCCGATCACGGGCCCCGTCGAGCGCGTGTAGGTGTACCCAAGCTCGAAGGGCTTGGTGAGGATCTCCGGCTGGCTCGCCATGTATCGCTCTCCTGGAACTACGTTGAAATGGCATGGTGCACGCTTGGGCCAGGGCTGGCTATGGCATCACCGCGCGCATTGCGCTGACAAAATTAATCAGTCGCAACCTTTGTCACGCGCGACGCCGCCCCGGTTTATAGTCCAGCGCATCGTTTCGCAACATTACAAAGGATCCACCTGCGTGAAGGCACTCGTCATCGGCGGCACCGGGCCCACCGGGCATCACATCGTCAACGGCCTGATCGCGCGCGGATACACGGTCGAGATCCTGCATCGCGGCACCCACGAGGTCGAGGAGATTCCGCGCGAAGTCGTGCATCACCACGCCGACCCCTACGACCCGGCCGTGCTGCGCGAGTTCTTCGACGCGCGCCGCTACGCGCTGTGCGTGGCGACCTATGGCCGGCTGCGCGCCATCGCGCAGGAAAGCGCGGGCAAGGTGGAGCGCTTCATCTCGGCCGGCGGCGTGCCCGCCTATCGCGGCTACATGCACCCGCAAGCCTTCGAACCGGCCGGCCTGCCCGTCCCCACCGGCGAGGATGCCGCCAAGGTGCGCGGACCGGAAGACGACGACAAGGGCTGGCGCATCCTGCGCACCGAGGAGACGGTGTTCGAATGCCATCCCGGGGCCACGCACATCCGCTATCCCTACGTGTATGGCCGTCACCAGCCCATTCCGTGCGAATGGCCGATCGTGCGCCGCATCCTCGACGGGCGCGCGTTCATCATCCTGCCCGACGGCGGCCTCACGCTGCATCACATGGGCTACGCGCAAAACGTGGCGCACGGCGTGCTGCTCGCCGTGGACCGGCCGGAGAACGCGCGCGGGCGCATCTACAACTGCGCCGACGACGAGGCGCTCACGCTGCGCCAGCGCACCGAAATCATCGCCGCGGCGCTGGGGCGCGCCATAGAGATCGTGTCGATGCCGTGGGAGCTCGCCGTGCCGGCACGCCCGCTGGTGATGCAACCACTGACCACTCACCGCGTGCTGGACACCTCGCGCATCCGCGTGGAACTGGGCTACGCCGACCGGGTGCCGGCGCGCGAGGCGCTGGCGATCACGGCGCGCGAACTGGCGGCGACACCGCCGGCGCGCGGCGGCGTCGAGGAAATGGTGCTGCAGGATCCCTTCGACTACAGCGCCGAGGACCGCCTGCGCGCGGCCTGGGAAAGCGCACTGGCGTCAATGCCGGCGATTGCATTCGACACGGAACCCGGTTTCACGATGTCCTACAGCGGCCCCGGCGGGCGGGCACGCTCGAACAACTCCTTCACGTAGGTCCGGATTCATCCGGACAGGCCCCGTGTCTGCGGATTCATCCGGACACGGGTTCGGCACAGGCCGGACCCGCCAATCATTCACATCGGCCGCACGATCATCCCCACCCACGGCTCGAGCCACGACATCAGCGGCTGCGCGAGCGCAAGCACGCCGAAGATCGCGAACATCAGCGCCGCCACACGGTGCATGTACGCCCGCGGCACCCGCGAGAGCAGCGTGCTGCCCACCGCCACCCCGAGCAGCGACACGCTCCACAGCGCCAGCGTGGCGCCGGTGAACACCGACCAGGCGTCACCGGTGCTGGCGACCAGCGCGATCAACGCCAGTTGTGTCTTGTCACCGAGTTCGGCCACGAAGATCAGCGCAAAGCTGCTGAGCACCACCCCGCCGCCGCCGCGGCGCTCCGCGGCCTCCTCCTCGGGCTCGCCGGCATCGCGCCACGACTTCCAGGCGAAGAACAGGAACATCGCGCCGGCGACCAGCAGCACCGCCGAGCGTGGCACGTAGCGAAACAGCACTTCGCCGACCGCAACCGCGAGCAGGTTCAGCACCAGGAATGCCGCGCAGACGCCGATCGCGACCGGCAGCGCGCGATAGCGATGCGCCAGAGTCATGGTCATCAGCTGGGTCTTGTCGCCCATCTCGGCGAGGAACAGCAGGGCGAACGAGGAAAGGACGACGGTGAGGCTCATCGGATCGTGATCCATGTGTCTTTGACGCGGGCGCATGGTAGCGCAGCGCCACGCGGGCAGCACTCGAGGCTGCGTCGTGGCGCGGGTTGCGGGCGTCGAGCGGCGCTCGCACCAGGCCGGCGCCATCCAGGTGCAACGGCGCAGGGTTGTAGGCGGAAGAGTTCGACGGACATGCACCGCTGGGTTCGAAACCGGGCATTTCCGGTGATTTTTCACAGACTTGGAGCTGAACTCTGCATCGAAAGGACGCAAGCTGCCGCACCACAATGGACCTCAGCGTCATATGCGCTACGCTGGGCTGTGCACTGCAGTCGGCCTTACCTTTCCAAAGGAGAACAACGGGGATGAACAACGTGAACCATCGCAGGAAAGCGCTCTTCGTGGGCATCCTGGGCGCCAGCGCCCTGCTGCTCGCAGAAGGCACCATGGCCCAGGACGACGTCACCAACCTCGGTATCGAGGAAATGGTCGTCACCGCGCAGAAGCGCGAGGAGAACGTGCAGGCGGTGCCGATCTCGATCTCCACGCTCAGTGCGAACGATATCGAGCGCCGGGGCGTGCAGAGCGCCGCCGACCTGATGAGCACCGTACCGAACATGGCAGGCTTCCAGTCGCCCGGCGCACGCGGCAACGCCTCGATCGCGATGCGCGGTGTCACCAGCGGCAGTCCGGCCAACCTGTCGATCGACTCCTCGATCGGAATTTACATCGACGGCTTTTTCCTCGGCAAGCCGCTCAGCGCGGGCATGGACGTGGCTGAACTCGAGCGCATCGAGGTGTTGCGCGGCCCGCAAGGCACGCTGTATGGCCGCAATTCCACTGGCGGTGCGGTCAATTTCATCACGCGCAAGCCTTCGGGCGAATTCGGCGGTAAGGTCAGCGGTACCGTGGGCAGCGACAGCCTTTGGGGCATCAAGGCTGCGGTAGACACCCCGACGCTCGGCACCGACGGCGAGGGCGCCGGCACACTCAAGGGGCAGTTCTCGGCGCAGACCCGCCAGCGTGACGGCCTGTACGATTCCCGCTCCGGGGCAGGCGTCGATCAGGAGTTCGACGACCTCGACCGCGACGCCTATCGCGTGGCGCTGCGCTGGGAACCGAACGACGCGGTGACCTTCGACTACGCTTGGGACAAGAGCAAGCTTGACGAGGTGAACACGGTTTATTCCCCGGTCGGCCTCACGCCTTACGCCATCCCGACGGCCACCAATCCGGGTGACCGCATCACGCGGCTCAATGGTTATATCGCCCAGGGTCAGGCCGGTCTCGCGGGCAGTGGCATTCTGGCTGGCCCGGCATCCAGCGACCCCACCTTCTCGCGCTGGCTGAACTCGACAATCGCCATGCGCGACGCGATGCTCGGCATCAACAGCGACGGGGAGCGTCCGAGTCGCGGCGCAGTGGACGCGGCCTCGGAGGCGACCAACGAGAGCGAAGGACACAGCCTGACCGTGGGGTGGAACTTTGAGGAACTCGGATTCCTCGGTGACGTCGAGTTCAAGTCGATGACCGGCTGGCGCGATGCGGAAGCGCGCAATCTCGGTGACCTCGACGGCTTCGACAACACGGTTGCGCCCGGCGGCTCCGGCGCCCTGAACGAAGTCAGCGCCGCGGCGATGTACAACTACTACGCCTTTGGCAGCATTCTGGGCGGCAACGCCTCCACGGCCAAGCTGTGGAGCCTGATCGACACCTTCGGCGGTGGCTTCTTCGTGCAGGACGCGCAGTTCGACTACGAACAGTTCTCGCAGGAACTGCAGATGGTGGGCAGCACCGAGCGTCTGCAGTACGCGGTGGGGCTCTACTACTTCGAGGACAACGGCAGCTTCGACAACTATCGCAAGGCGGCCATCCCGTTCGGCGGTATCCTGACCTCGGCATACGACAACGAGACCGAGGCCTCGGCCTTCTATTCCCAATTCACCTACACCCCGCCGGTACTCGACGACAAGCTCGCGCTGACCGTCGGCTACCGTTACACGGAGGAAGACAAGGGTATCCGCTACCGCTACCTGACAGACGTGAATCCCGCCACCGGCTTGGGCCTGCGCCTGCCTAGCGGCGCGATCAACACCGCATACACCGGCGAGTTGTACCAGGCCTCGACCTACGGCGACCAGTTCGACGCTACATTCAGCAACGACTCGGGCAACGTCACAGTGGCCTACCAGCTGACTGAAGACACCAACATGTTCCTGCGCTGGGCGACGGGCTATCGCAGCGGCGGCTTCAACGGCGAGCTCTACAACAACCCGTTCGAGGAGGAGACTATCGAGCAGGTCGAGTTGGGCGTGAAATCGGACGTCGTGCCCGGCCTGTTGCGAATCAACGCCTCGGTGTTCCAGTTCACCTATGAAGATCTGCAGACCAGCGAGATCCGGCTGATCAACAACTCGCCGACTTCCTACTACGGCAATGCCGGCGAAGCCGATCGCTGGGGTTCGGAAATCGAAGCGCAACTCTCGCCGACCGACAACCTGATGATCGCCCTGAGTTGGACCCACATGAGCGGCAACTTCGAGAAGTACCCGCCGGTGTGCGGCACCGGTACCTTCTCGGGTGAATGCCTGCCGACCAGCGATTTCGCCGAGCGCGGCTACTCGCCCGACAACTCGGCCTCGCTGGTTGCCGACTGGGTGTTTGTGCGCACCGACTGGGCTGATTTCATGGCCCACGTCGGGGCGTTCTGGCAGGACGAGATGGGTACCGCAGCTCTGTGGGCCGGCACCTATGCACCGAACCCGACGGCAACCGCGAACGCGCGTCCGTACCTGTACGACCATGTCACGATGGACGATCGCGTGGTGGTCAACGCCCGCGTCGGTATCGAGAACGTGGAGTTGTCGCGCGGTACGCTGCGCGCCGCCTTGTGGTCCAACAACCTGCTGGACGAGGATTACCCGGCCACCGGTATCAACTTGGGCTCCCTCGGCATGGTCACCGAAGCGTATGGTGAGCCGCGCACCTTCGGCCTGGACGTGACCTTCGAGTTCTGATTCCGGTCGGCTACGAAACGACTTTCAAGGGCCCCTCGGGGCCCTTTTTCTTGTCCGGCTGTTTCTGCAGACCATCCGTCGCAGGCATCGAGTGCGGCGGACGCTCAGGGCGGCTGGCCCCGCTCGCCACCGCGCGCCAGGGCCGCCTGCCCGACGCGGAGCGCACCGCCGCCTGCCTGCCGTGGCAGGCAGGTACGGTCGCGAAAACCACGTGGCGTGGTGCCCGTCCAGGCGCGGAACGAGCGGATGAAGGAACTCGTCTCGGCGAATCCCAACCGCTCGCCGATGTCCGCGACGCTCAGCTCGCTCGCCTGCAGCAGGCGGATGGCCGCATCGCGGCGGCAGTCGTCCTTGAGTCGCTGGTAGCTGGTCTGCTCGCTCATCAGGCGACGGCGCAGGCTGGAGGACGACATGCCGAGGCGCTCGGCGATCTCCTCGAAGCTGGGCAGGCCGTCGGCGAACTTGTTGCCGAGCAAGGAGCGGATCGCCGCACTGGTGCTCGCGGGCGCGTGGTCCATCTGCATGAGCTGATAGGGGCCGGTGCGCAGCATGTCCTCGAGCGAGGCAGCGTCGTGCACCAGCTTGCAGTCGAGAAAATGCGCGGGGAACTCGAGGAAGGAATTGCCCTCGACGGCGCGCACCGGGCAGCGGAATATGCCGGCAAGTTTGCTGGCGTATCCCTCGGGCAGCGCGCTCACGCCCACGCCGACCTGTTCCGGCTCCAGCGCGCGACCGATCAACCAGCCGCAGAAGGCATGCCACACCGTGAGGCCGGAGCCGCGCCCCAGCACCAGCGGCCAGATCGTGCCGTGGAGAGCGCGCGGAATGAAGCGATTCTGGCTGTCGAGCAGACGATGCTGGTACACCAGCCGAGCCAGATCACCGTGGCGCTCCAGCGTCATGCGGTCGCCCTTGAGCTGCGGCGATATCAGGCTCTCGAACTCGCTCGCCCGCGCGAGCGCCTCGCCGAGCGTACGGCAGGTGATCACGCAACAGGCCATGAGCCGGAAGGCCTTGCCGCCCATCCCCGCGGCCCAGGGCAGCGCCAGATCATGGGACTGCAGGCGAACCACGGATTCCGTATACAGCAGGCCGTAGTAGAGGCTCGGCAGCACATCGCTGGGCGCGGCGCACTGCAGCGTGCGGGCGTCGATGCCGACGGCCGCAGCCAGCGCGGCGCCGTCGAGCCCCTGCTCGTCGAGATAGGCGAGCAGCCGCCGGAACTTGCTCACCGGCACGCCCGTCGCGTCCAACTGCTGTGCTCTCTTCGCCGCCGCCAATTCTCTCCCCCGTCCGTGAACCAATATGCGAGAGCAATTGAACGCCAAGGGGCTTGTTTTCACAAGCAAGTCCACTAGGCTAGGCCGTTTGGACCGACCGGCGCCCCGCGCCCCTGCTCGGTTTCCTCGCCCACACGACCACAGGAGTCCCTCCGGATGAACAGCAAGACCCTGCCGACCCGCGCGCGCCGCCTGACGCCCGACATGGACTTCTTCGATGGCGCTGACGTCGTCGTGGTGGGACTGGGCTCGGCCGGCGCCAGCGCCGCGATCGAGGCCGCGGAACAGGGCGCCACGGTGCTCGTGCTCGAAGCGGCCAGCGCCGGCGGCGGCACCACCGCGATGGCCGGCGGACTGATCTACATGGGCGGCGGCACGCCCACGCAGAAGGCCTGCGGCATCGAGGACACCACCGAGGACATGTACGAGTACCTGCTGATGGCCAGCGGTCCCAATGCCGATCCCGCGCGCGTGCGGCTCTATGCCGACGGCAGCCTCGCGCACTACGACTGGCTGCTCGCGCAGGGCATGGAGTACAAGCCCGAGTATTACGCCAGAAAACACACCAACACGCCGGGAGACGAGGGCCTGATCTACACCGGCAACGAGACCTGCAACGAGTTCCGTGCCCGCGCCGCGCCCGCCCCGCGCGGCCACAAGGGCAAGGCCCAGGGCGAGGACGGCGGCCGGATGCTGATGGAGAAGCTGATCGCCTCGGCCACCGCGAAGGGCGTGCGTATCCGCTGCGATGCGCGCGCGCTGACCGCGATCGTCGACGAGGCCGGCGCCGTCGCGGGCGTGGTCGCGCGCATCGACGGCGAAGAGCGCAACATCCGCGCGAGGCGCGGTGTGGTGCTCTGCGCCGGCGGCTTCATCATGAACAACGAGATGGTGCAGCGCCACGCGCCGCACCTGCTGCACGAGACCGTGCTCAACGGCAATCCCAATGACAACGGCATGGGTATCCGCATCGGCATGGGGGCCGGCGGCGCGGTGATGAACATGAACGAGGGATTCGTCTGCCTGCCGTTCTATCCGCCCGCAGACCTCGTCGAGGCCATCATGATCAACAGCAAGGGCCAGCGCTTCATCAACGAGGACTGCTACCACGGGCGCATGGGCGAGGCGATCCTGAGGAACTATCCCGAGAAGCATTACCTCGTGATCGACAGCCGGCTGTTCCACACCATGGAACGCCCGCCGCTCGGCGGCTTCAAGGTGGTCGCCACCGGTGACACCGTCGAGGAGCTCGAAGCCGAGCTCGCGCTACCCGCCGGCACGCTTGCCTTCACGGTCGACTTCTTCAACCGCCACGCCCGCAACGGCGAGGATCCCTTGTTCCGCAAGCACGCCGACTACCTGGTGCCGCTGGACAACCCGCCCTACGCCGCCTGCGACGTGACGCCCGGGTCAGGCGCGTTCTACCCGGTATTCACGCTGGGCGGACTGCACGCGCGGCCGACGGGCGAGGTACTGACCGAGGACAACGTCGTGGTGCCAGGGCTGTTCACCGCGGGGCGCAACTGCTGCGGCCTGCCGCGCTCGGGCGCCACCTACAGCAGCGGGATGTCGATCGGGGACGCGACCTTCTTCGGGCGCCTGGCGGGACGCAGCGCGGCCGCGGCGCCCGCTCGCCCGCACTGACCCATAGCGCATGGTCGAGCTCAGCCTCGTCAGCGTCTCGCTGCTGGTCGTCACCGGTTTCATCGCCGGCGTGATCAACACGCTCGCCGGCGGCGGCTCGAACCTGACGATACCCGCGCTGATGGTGATGGGCTTGCCCGCCGACGTCGCCAACGCGACCAACCGCGTCGGGGTCTTGCTGCAGTCGGTGGCGGGCGTGCACGGTTTTCACC